>JABUUX010000376.1 GCA_021442965.1 Treponema sp. | reverse complement strand
ACCTTTTCGCTCATGATGTTAATTTCTACACCCATTGTTGAAGCAAGGGCTTCCATGTTTTTTCTAAGTTCATCAATGGAAACATCTGCACTGTCTAAATCTGTCATCATCATCATAACAAAATTTCCCGAAAGAATTGTCTGTGTGATATCTACGATGTTAATTTTGTGTTCAGCAAGATATGCAGATACTTTTGCAATAATACCAACTTTGTCGGAACCGACTACAGTAATAATAGCGTTCATAATAATCCTCTTTACATTTGAAAACGAAGGAAAAAACGAATCCCAGTAACGGTAAAAGACAGGGATTCCTCCCAGAGAATCCCTGTCTTCTCACCTACGTCCCGTTTTTTCCGCCGTGTTTATTTCTGGGGTAACTATCCTGAACTTTTAAAAAAAATTCGCAGCGCCCCATTTTTTATATTTTTGTGCCAAGAGCACTGTTATTTTCTAAAGTCCAAGAGTTGCGGCAATAACTGCCTTAATTGTATGCATGCGGTTTTCGGCTTCATCAAATACAACGCTTTGAGGGCTTTCAAAAACTTCGTCTGTTACTTCCATTTCTCCAATTCCAAATTTTTCAGAAATCTCCTTTCCGATTTTTGTATTAACATCATGAAAAGATGGAAGATCATGCATAAATATTGCAGAAGGTTTTGCCATCTTAAGCACCTTCATATTAACCTGATAATCTTTAAGATCATTAATTCTTTCTGCCCAAACTTCATCAGGTTCACCCATACTTACCCAAACGTCTGTATAAAGAATATCTGCATCTTTTGTAGCTTTTGAAATATCACTTTCACAAATTACAGAACCACCGGAGACTTTACTCCATTTTTCACATTCAGAAAGAAGCTCATTCGAAGGAAAATATTTTTTTGGGGCACATAAAACAAGATTAAGCCCAAGTTTTGAACATACAACGGCAAGCGAATTTCCAATATTGTATCGTGCGTCTCCGTAGTAAACCAGTTTCAATCCTTTTAATTTTCCAAAATGTTCACGGATAGTAAGCATATCAGCAAGCATCTGAGTAGGATGGAATTCATTAGTCAGCCCATTCCAAACTACAACCCCAGAATATTTAGCCAAATCTTCAACAATTTCCTGTCCGTAACCGCGGTATTCTATTCCATCATACATACGTCCAAGAACTCTTGCTGTATCTGCTATGCTTTCTTTTTTACCAATCTGGCTGCCTTCTGCAAGATATGTTGTAGAAATACCTAAATCATGGGCAGCAACTTCAAAAGAACAGCGTGTTCGTGTACTTGTCTTTTCGAAAATTAAAACGATATTTTTACCACGGTGAATATCTACAGGAATGTGTTTCTTTTTCTTTTCTTTAAAATCTGCAGCAGTATCCAATAAAAACAGAATCTCTTCTGGTGTAAAATCTTTAAGTGTAAGGAAATTTCTTCCTGTTAAATTCATCGTGACCTCCGTTTAAAAACACAAATGCGGGCTGCAGAAAAACTGTAACCCGCAGTAATCATTTGATTAAGTAAAATTAGAATTTAAATGATGCACTTACTTTGAAAGCAATTGGATATCCGAATTCTGCATTCAAACCAAAAGCATCTGTAAAGTACCAGGTAGCACCAATAAATTCTGAATTGAAGAAATATGGACCGAAGCCTGTTTTATAAACTTTCTCTCCCTTATTATTCAAGACATCATATCCGGTAATTTTGAATCCTACACCAAGTTTTAACCCTGCGTATACATCAAGATTTTTTGGTGGGAAATGAAAATGATATTTTGCAAGACTTGCAACTGCAAAATTATGAATATTATCGCGTAAGTCCTTATATTCCCCGTTATTATAATATTTGAAACTTGCTGAATAATAAGCACTTCCACCAAATGTAAATGGAAGTTTCCAAATCATTACAGGAACTTCAACAGATGCTTCTACAGGTGGAATAAACCAGTTTTTATCTGTAGGATTCACAGAAAGAAGATCCCATGAAAAACCGCCGCCAACATTTACAATTACATCACCCTTTTCAATTCCGCCACCGAAAGAACACCAGCATTCAGACCAGTCAAAGTCAGAAGCAAAAGCAGCAGAAGAAATGAACAAAGCTGCAAAAGCTGCAACTGCACACTTAAATCTTTTTTTCATAAATTACTCCCATCAAATACCACTTAAGTTAATTTGATTATTCTAAAAATACATTAAAAACAGTTTCTTTTCAATAAACCCAAAATTATAAACAAAGAACAGCAGTACATTCTGTTTCTCCGCCTTTTGTTATATTTTCAAACAAAGGCTTTTCAATTTTTACATTCAAAAGTTTACCCGAAAGATTTCCTGCAGTATTTTCATTTACTTCAATCTGACAGTGAAGAAAGTTTGAAGTAACAGCATGATAAATCACCTTTCCTTCAGCAAAAACTTTTGGCCGTCTGACAGTTTCTACTACACAAGGAAATACTTTTCCTTCACACTTTTTTATGTAATCAATTTTTGATTCAGCTGCCCATTTTGTAAGTCTCAAAGCACGATTCTTTGAAACTGATTGAGGTATTTTATTTTCTAACAACACAGCTTTTGTACCCGGACGTTCAGAAAACGGAAAAGCGTGAACCCATGAAAATCCACATTTACGGCATAAATCAAGTGTTTCTTCAAAATCAGAATCAGTTTCACCCGGGAAGCCTGTAATAATATCACACGCAAGAAAAGGGTTTTCTTTAACACTTCTTATTTTTTTACAAGCTTCTATAACGTCATTCCGATTATAATGGCGTTCCATAAGAGAAAGAATTTTATCACTTCCGCTTTGAACAGAAATATGAAAATGCGGACAGACTCTGGAATCTTTAATAACATCACAAAATTCGTCATCTACAATTTCGGGATAAATACTTGAAATTCGTATTCTAATTTTTTGAGTAGCGTCCAGAACAAGCCTTAGCATACGGGAAAAATTCAAATACTCTCCCTCATATTCTCCGCGATAATGAGCAATGTTCACTGTAGTAAAAACAACTTCTGCCATCCCTTTATTTTCCAGTGCTTTTACACGCTCTATAACTGACTGAACATTCAGAGAAACACTGTTTCCACGAGCCATATGGATAGTACAATACGAACAGTTATTATTACAGCCATCTTGAATTTTTAGTGAGGAACGTGAATGCGCTATAAAGGAGTCTGTAGCAAGTAAAAAAGAATTTTCAGGGGTGTCTGTTTTTTCTTGTGGAAGGCAGAATAGATTGATATCCAAAAGATCCGAAAACTTTTCGGCATTCCACTTCTCGCCCTTAAGAAAACCTTCCAACATCTCTGGTATTTGTGTAAGTCTGCTTTTTAGCTGCCCCTTTAGTACGGATATTCTTTTGTCCATTTTTTTTATTTCTTCAGGTCTAAGCTGAGCATAACATCCTGTTACAATCACAGAAGCATTCTGATATTTTTTTAAAACAAGGCGGATAATACGTCTGGCCTTTTGTTCTGCCTTCTGAGTTACTGAGCATGTATTGATTATGCAAAGAACAGTATCAGTATCTTCTTTTACTACAGAAGATACAGGTGTCATATCTGAAGAAAATCCTTTCTGAACAAAAAAATGAGCTGCCCCTTCACTTTCAATCTGATTCAGACGGCAGCCCAGTGTTTCAAAGCGGATTTTATATTCGCTTAATGATTTCATTAGAACTTCTTTCCAACTTCTTCCATTCCGGCTTTTGCTTCCTGAGATGCTGGATTAAGCCGCAATGCTTCTTCGTAAGCCGTATAGCTTTCCCTATAATTTCCTGCCATTTTTCTGGCATATCCAAGGCGCACCCACCATCTGTCTATTGTGGGATCCTGTCGGCAAGCGGAAGTAAAAGAAATATCGGCATGCTGATAGCGTCCCTGTTTAATATAAATTTCACCCATAAAATAGAAAGCAGAACCTAATCTTGGTGCACTCGGTTTTGCATTTGCTACATATTTTTGAAACTGTTCCATTGCTCCGTTATTTTTGCCAAGGTAATATTTTGCTTCTCCAAGAACTTCTATAACGCGTATATCTGATGGAGCTAATTTCAATGCTTCTGTTGCTCGAATTTCTGCCTGACTATACTGTTTATTTCCAACAAGCGACCAGCACATTACAATATAGGATTCAATTCTGTCGGGAGTTTCTCTTAACTCATCTTCACAAACTGCTATTGATTCTGCAAATTTTCCATCTCTGTAAAGAATAAGAGCATCGGGTCTTTGACCTTGTGCAAAAACTGACATTCCGCAAAAACTAATACAAAATAAAAGAAAAAACTTTTTCATAAATTTTCACCCTAAACGTTATCATTTGGAATCATTGTACATCTTCCTGTAAAAACACAGCCCGGTTCAAGCACTACTTTTTTTGTTGTGATATCCCCATCAAGAGAGCCGGAAGCTGTTACAAAAATTAAATTTTCGCCGCGAACATTTCCTTTTACTTTTCCCTTTATAAGAACTCGGGAGGCATTAACATCTGCATTTACCACTGCATTTGAATCCACAACAAGATCACTTGTTGCATCAATACTGCCGTTTACTTTACCACGAATCATGAATGGTTTTTTAAATTTGATGGTTCCTGAAAAAGTAATATCATCTTCAATAATAGTATCAAAAGACTCATCTTCAAGATCAAAAAAATCTGTATCTTTTACATCATACATAAATCAACTCCATCTATAAAAAATTAATCAAAACCTATAAAAACATCAAGATTTCATAGCTGCAAAAGGATCATTTGCAGTTTTGTAAATTTCACGAAGTTTCGGCTTTTCAATTTTGCC
>JABUUX010000244.1 GCA_021442965.1 Treponema sp. | reverse complement strand
GGAACAGAATATTTAGCAACACGTTTAGCGGCATCTTTTGCTGTAAGTGCTTCTTTTACAGAAACACCCTTAAGTGACATAAGTTTTTTCCAGGAAGGAAGAGTGTCAGCATTTGACCATGTAACAGACATAATTTTTGACTCCAATAATATAGAAATGAAATGTTATTAATTAAGAAAATTATAGTGTTTTTCCCTTATGTTTGAAAATACCTTTTTATGTTGTCTAGGGGTGATATTTAGTATTATATTTAAAGCATGAAAGCGATTTTTTTTTCACTGGCATTAATTACCGTTGCCTATACAATTTTTTGTTTTATTAATATTATCCTGAGCTGGATTCCAGGGGCTAAGTTCACAGGCTTTGGAAAATTCGTTACTGCAATAACTGATCCATATCTGAATCTTTTTAGAAAAATTTCATGGCTTCATACGAACAGTCTGGACTTTTCCCCAATTCTTTCTATTGGTTTACTTTCACTTCTATCTTCAGTTTTTAGTACCATTGTAAGAACTGATGAAGGAACAGTATTTGGTCCTGCTTTATCTTCTATTTTTCAATCCTCATGGGGAATTGTAAGTTCACTGCTTGGTTTCCTTTTTATTCTGATACTTGTAAGATTCATTGTTCTTTGTGTTCAGGGGGGCAGAACCGATTACAACTCCATTTGGGCTCAGCTGGATAATTTTCTTGGAAGACTTGCCACAACAATAGCAAAACCTTTCTACAAAAATCTGAACAACTACAAAATATGTCTTTTAATTTCTTTGATTGTCATCCTGATAATTAATGTTTCAGGTGCCTTCCTTTTCAGATGGATTGAAACACTCTGCTTTTACATTCCATTCTAAAGAGTTAGTATTGTGAAACTTTCAAACCTGAATACTTCAGTTTCTTCTGTCTTAGGTGTTGGACCGGCATT
Organism: Treponema sp.; assembly: GCA_021442965.1. Next base: position 3,892 of record JABUUX010000244.1, on the reverse strand, counting down.
AACTAAACAGCTGGTCCGATTGAATATTTTTACAGTAGGAGATTTACTTCAATACTATCCTAAAAAATACGAGGATCGAACTAAAATTGTTCCGCTCAAAGATTTTTCAGTATCAAAAGTTCATACTATTGTACAAATTACAGGGCATGACTGGTTTGGATACGGTAAGATGAAAACCTTAAAACTTTCCATAACAGATGGTACTGCAAATGCAGAACTCATTTGCTTTAACCGCCCGTTTATGGAATCGACATACCCTGCAGGAGCTGTAGTATCTGTAACCGGAAGATTTGAAATAAAATACGGGAAACTTCAAAGTACATCATTTGATATTTCAAAACTAAAAGAAAACGGCTCTTTAGAAGAATATAAAAATACACTGCCGCCTGACTCCAAAGTTTTTCCCATCTATCCACTAACAGAAGGGCTTACACAAAAAACGATACACAAAGCCATAACAAATGCACTGTCTCAATATGGAAAAGGAATTGAAGACGAACTTCCGGAAGATATTATTCTAAAAAGAAATATTCTTCATAAAGCAGAAGCTATAGAAAAAATTCACAACCCCCAAAATTTAAGTCAGGCAGAAAGTGCAAGAAAATCTTTAGCCTACGAAGAACTGTTCTTCTTTCAAAAGAAAATTTTAGAACGTTCTGCAAAACGCGGAAAAATAAATTCCGAATCAAAAAAATCAGAAATAGCGAACTTATCAGAAAATATAGAGTTTTCACCATCACAAAAAAAACTTTCAGATTCTCTTCCTTTCAAATTGACCGAAGACCAGTTGAAAGTAATTTCAGAAATGAATGCAGAAATTGACAGAGGAAAACTTGAACGAAATGATCTGCTTATTTCTGAAACCCCGGATTATAGTAAACCTACATTTACTATGTCCCGTCTTTTACAAGGAGATGTTGGAAGCGGAAAAACTCTGGTAGCTTTATTTATGTGTCTTCGAATTAAAGATTATAAAGGTCAATGCGCACTTATGGCTCCAACAGAAATTCTTGCAAAACAGCATGCAGAGACTGCAGCCAAACTGTTAAGCCCTTTGGGAATAAGAGTTGCATTTCTTTCTGGACATTTAAAATCTAAAGGGAGAACACAAGTTTTAAAAGCATTAAAAAATGGTGAGATTGATTTACTAGTCGGAACACATGCACTGTTTTCTTCTGACGTTGCTTACAATGATTTACAACTTGCCATAATAGACGAACAGCACCGTTTTGGAGTAATGCAAAGAGAAGCCATAATTTCTAAAGGCCGAAAAACTGAAAAATCCTGTATGGCTGGTGTAAATGAAAAATTTACTTTTGAACCTCATCTTCTTATGATGAGTGCAACACCAATCCCACAAACTCTTGCTATGACTATTTATGGAGATTTGGATGTATCCATAATCAAATCAAAACCCAAAGGACGAAAAGACATAACCACTTACCTGGTAAAAGAAGGAAACGAAAAAAATGCATACGAGGCAGTCAGAAAAGAACTAATGGCTGGACGACAGGCATATTTTGTTTACCCTGCTATTGGAGAAGCAGAAGATGCTGATGATTTTCAACTTACAGGAGATGGTAAAGAAAATGCAAAAGGCTTAAAAAGCGCAACCACCGCATTTGAAAACCTTTCTAAAAATATTTTCCCAGAGTTTCCTTGTGCCCTCCTTCACTCTAAAATTAATGAAGAAGATCAGGAAAGAATTCTAAAAGATTTTTACGAAGGCAAAATCAAAATACTTGCTGCAACAACAGTAATTGAAGTGGGAGTGGATGTGCCGAATGCGACGTGCATCGTAATTGAAGGGGCTGACCATTTCGGGCTTTCACAGCTCCACCAGCTCCGAGGCCGTGTTGGAAGAAGCGATTTACAGTCATACTGCTTCCTTGTTTACTCTGAAAACATAACTGAAACAGGTATAGAACGAATGAAAGCACTACGCACAAGCACAGACGGATTCTGGCTTTCAGAACAGGATTTGAAGATTCGAGGACCTGGAGAAATAAACGGAACTCTTCAAGCGGGTGCGCTTGAATTCAGTATTGCAGATGTAGTACAGGACAAAGAAATGCTGATGGCTGCCAGAGAAGATGCGGGACAATTCATAATTCATAATCCAAAAGCCGGAGTTTTTTATAGCAAAGTCGGTTCCTTTCGTATGAAATGATGTTTTCAAATGCTGGAGTCAATTTTCTCAACCAAAAATCTGTATGTTGAAAACGGGAACAGACGGCAGAGCTGCAAGAAAACTGTCCTTTGTTTCGCTCACTAGGCCGGGCATGTGCGTACAGCTTTCTTTATACAAACAGAGATTTTTCTGTTACCGTAAAAACGTATTTTGCAAGCTCCTTTGCTTTTGTAAAAACATATAAATCGCTTTTTTTGTCGACATAAAACTTACTCTTAAAAGCCGCTTGTCAGTGCGAGGCACTTGTGCCGTGGCAGACCACTTTCTGGATTGCTTCGCTACGCTCGCAAAACAAAAAAAGAAATTTCATTTTCCAAAATGTCTGAACCAAGAAAAAACAACTTCTTTTTTGTTCAAGCTGATATACTTTTTTATTTTATTCAAATCTCCCGGTGCAATTTGGGCTTTATTATGCTCCAAAATGACTTCGTCTCCACGAATCCAGAATTTCGCATTGCTTTCTGACGGTGTACCCTTGGAAACATGAACGTGAACAGGTTCATCACCTTCATTCGAATAAAAGAAAAAACAATACCCCATAAAATCAAACAGCGTTTTAGGCACTTTGTTTTTCTCCGTTTTCTTTCGCAATTTCCCAAAGCAGCAAAAGATTGTTTCTAAGATAATTTTCCTGATTCATTATATCATCTTCTGAAAATCCAAAAGAATTCGTACATTTAAAGTCAGGAAGCATCCACTTTGAATAATGGAATCCACCGTCACAAGGTTTCTCAAAATATGTTTCCAAATATTCAAATCCGTCGGAATCTTTTTTCACATCCGAAAAAGTGAGAACGACTTTATCAATTGTGCTGTAATAATTTTTCATATAGAAAATGTTACGTAACTTAATAAATCAAGTCAAGGGTTATCCAAAATGAATTGTTTCACTACGCACGCAACTCCAGAATGCCACCTCGCAAACCTTTCCTTGCCAAAAGGGCACCGCCCACAAAGCGAGCGGCTGGAAAGATTTGCTTGGATTTATGCGGCTTTCGACAGTTTAATTTCCGCTCGTGCAGTTTTACAAAGCGAAACTGCAGCGAAGCACGCAAGTGTGAAGCATTACTCCGTAACTGACAAAGCTGGCACCACACCACCCGAAGTCCAGTAAACACCGCCGTCGTCGCTGCCTCTGTGGCCGCCGTCGGGGCTGATGTAGCTCGCGTAGATACTACTGCCATAGATAGGAGAACGCAGCCACCAATAACCGCTGGAGTCTTTCGTGATGCTCACGTATGGCCCGTTTGCCTTGGCGTATTCCGTGGGCATCATTATTCTTTCGGCACTGCTTCCCATACCGTAAAGTTTTTTCTGTGATTCTTTGTAGCTTAAAAGGTAAACTTTGTCTTCAGTATTTTCGCATGCGTACTGGTTCGTGTTTGAGCCTGTAGTTGCAGCACTGTTATCTACAAGAACAGTTTTAATTTTTGCTTTTTCTGCTTCTGTAAAAGCCTGGCTGTAAAAACCTTTGTCAGACCAGTCAATATCATCACTTGTGGCAGTGCCTCCGTCTGTTACAAACTGATTTTTCGAACTGTTTAAATACGCTCTGATATTCGAGTATTTGTAATTGTTCGGGTAGATTGCTTTTCCATCCAAAGCGCGTGTACTCGTATCTGCGTAGTATGTAACGGTTGTATAGATTTTGTCTGCAAGAAGCTTTTTACTTCCGTCAGAATTGTATGCTATAACACGCCA
>JABUUX010000006.1 GCA_021442965.1 Treponema sp. | reverse complement strand
TTTATTTTCTATATATAATACGTTTTTACTTGAGTATGTTTAAAATCAACGTTATTCTCTAAATAAGCATTATTTTTACTTGTTTTGGGGAATATATGGACGGGGAACCTGTAAAAAACGATTTTTCTTTTTCAGATTACAACGAAGCTCTTTATTATGAATTTCCCAAAAAGTCAGTAAAAAGTCTTTATCTGGATTTCAGTTCTGCATGTGTTGTTTTAACTACCGGAAAGGTATTTTCAGTAGAAACACGCGGAGTAAAAGAAAACGGTCTTATCTGCGGTCTTAATGAAGAAGGTACTCTTTCCATAAAAAATACATCAAGAATACCAAATCCTGCTTTTTTTTCTCATGACAGGAGATTTCATTCTTATCCTCAAATATTAGTAACTGTTCCTTCCGGCTTTCATTTTGATTTTATCTCAGTAAAAATGCGGACAGGATATTTATTCACAAAAAAATCTTCTTTTTCATATTCAAGGGGTGAGTTCAGTTGCCTTTTAGGTAAATTGAATCTTCAAAAACTTAAAGGAAACAGAACTTCTTTCCGTTCTGTTATGTCTTCTTTTGATATGTCAGGCACTTTTGAAGGACGGAATGATTTGGATTGTTATTTTGGAGTTCTTAGGGTAAAAAATCACTGTTCTTTAGATGAATCTTCCCTTGATTGTAAAGTTGCTTTTGCTCAACTGGAATTTGGTGATAAAATTTCTTCTTTTTTTGGACGGGAAAGGGCAGAAGAGTTAAAAAACAACCATTATTCTGTAATTTCAGCTTTGGGAAGTGTTCATGTTTCCCCAGATGAGGTGTAAATAATGAAGAATACAGAAAAAAAACTAAAAAGAATGTCTTCTGATAAAATCTTTTTTGGAGTTTGCTCAGGAATTGCAGACTACATTGGTTCTGATGCTACTATTGTAAGACTTATCTTTATTCTGTTTACACTTTTTTACGGTTCAGGATTTATTTTTTATCTTTTTGCCGCTCTTCTTATGCCATTAGGGGAAGATTCTCCTGAGCAAAAAATCCAGTCTCCTTATAGAAAACCTGCACCACACACAGATGCAGAGTTTGAGGCTTTCTTTTTATAAAAAAAAGTTGAAAATTTCTAATATTTTTGATGTTTTCCATAAATATTTCTATGCAATTTAGCAAAAAATGGTGTAGAATGAAATGATGTACAATACCCTTGTACACTCTATACGAAAAAACGTAGGAAAAACAATGAACAAAACTTTACGTATCACGATTATCGTCGTAGCTGTAATTGTAGCACTCCTGGTGGTGCTAAAACTGCTTCCAGACGAAAATTTCAAAGCAAAATACGATGGTTTTGACTTGTCTTCGTCTTCCAGCCAGATTGTTCGCGAAGGTACTTATAGAGAGTATTTAGCATCCTGGCCGGAAAAATATCCGCAACAGACTGTTTCTGTAGATGTTTTTACATACGATGGCAATTCAAAAGGTGTTCGTATTCAAGATGATTATCAGGGTGTCTCAAAAGCTCTGATAACAGACGATGGTTCTTTCGTAACATGGAATGTTGATGTTCCGGAAGAAGGCTTTTACAACATTGAGATGGATTACATAGCAACTCCATCCCGCAATGTTGATATGGAACGTATCATTCTTATTAACGGAAAACTTCCATTCACCGGTGCAGATATTCTGTCATTCAAAAGACTTTGGACCGATAGTGGAATAGTTCGTACCGATAATCAGGGAAACGAAATTCGTCCGCAGCAGGTTGAAGTTTTTGAATGGCAGACTTCATATTTACGCAGCGATAACGGATATGAAACTGAACCTTACAAATTCTATTTTAACAAGGGAAATAACACTATTTCATTTGAAGGAACAACAGAAGCTCTTGCTGTTTCTGCTATCAGACTTGTTCCGGTTCAGAAAATCCCGACTTATGAAGAATATCTTGCAAAACAGCCTGCTAAACCTGAAAATTATTCTTCAGATGCAGAACCTGTTATAGTGCAGGGGGAACATTCATCTCTCCGCTCAGATCCTTCTCTTTTTGCACGTTATGACCGTTCTTCTCCAGTAACAGTTCCTTATAGTGTTTCTACAACCCTGTTGAATTATACTGGTGGTGAATCATGGAAAAAAACAGGGCAGTGGATTGAATGGGAAATGGAAGCTCCTGAAGACGGATGGTATACACTTTCTGTTCAGAGCCGTCAGTTCTATCAGCGCGGTTATGTTTCATGCCGTTCTTTCTTTATTGATGGCGAAATTCCTTTTATTGGTGCAGACTCTGTTGAATTTAATTATTCATCTGACTGGAAATATGTAACACTTTCAGATGCCGATAAAAAACCGTATGAATTTTACCTTACTAAAGGTTCTCATAAAGTTCGTATGGAAGTATGTCTTGGAAAGATTGGTGATGTAATTAATGATCTTGAAGACAGTGTTTTCCGTCTTACTGCTATGTATCGAAGAATTCTTGTTCTTACAGGTTCTACACCTGATGAAAACCGCGACTATGAAATTCATAAAGTTTATCCTGCTGAATACGAGGCAATGAATATTGAATCCAAACGCCTTTATAAGATGGTTGATGATTTTGCAGGTGTAACAGGACAGAAATCTGATCTTATTGCTCCGGCTCAGACTCTTGCAGTTCAGCTGGAACAGTTCTATAAATCACCTCATTACATCACAAAGAACTTTGCAAATTTCCGTTCAAATATTACTTCTCTTGGAGCTTCTCTTCTTACACTTACAGAAGGCAAGCTGGACGTTGACTTCCTGGTTCTTACGCCTGTAAACACAAAATACAAGCCTCCAAAGTCAAACTTCCTTAAAAAAACTAAGCATGAAACTGTTTCGTTCTTTACATCTTTCTTTGTAGATTCTACACAACTTGGTGATGTTTATGACGAAGATGATGAACATCTTATTGAAGTTTGGGTTACTGCCGGACGAGACCAGTCAACAATTCTTAAGAATATGGTTGATGACAGTTTCTCTCCGGATACAGGCATTCACACAAACGTTAAACTTATCAATATTGACGCTCTTCTAAATGCTGTAGTTGCGGGAAATGGTCCTGATGTTGTTCTTACAATCGGAAATAATCTTCCGGTTGATTATGCATTGCGTAATGCAAACGTAAATCTTATGAAGTTCCCGGACTGTGAAGAAGTACTTCAGCGTTTCTATCCTTCTTCTTATGAAGGATTTAAATATAACGGTGGTGTATATGCTCTTCCTGAACAGCAGACTTTCAACCTTTTGTTCTACAGAACAGATATTTTTGACCAGCTTGAACTTGAAGTTCCGCAGACATGGGATGATTTTATTTCCATTCTTCCAACCCTTCAAGGAAATAACCTTGAAGTAGGTGTTCCATTCCCTAGTATTCAGGCAGCTGATATGACAGCCTTCTATTCAATGATTTTCCAGAATGGCGGTGATATTTATAATGCTAATGGAACAAAAACAGTAATAGATTCTGAAGCCGGTATTGCTGCTTTCAAACTTTATACAAGTCTTTTCAACAGTTATGGTCTTCCAACATACTACGACTTTACAAGCCGTTTCCGTTCTGGAGAAATGCCACTTGGTATAGCAAACTACACAATGTTCAATAATCTTGCTGTTGCCGCTCCTGAAATTCGCGGTATGTGGGATTTTGCTTTAATTCCTGGTACAGAAAGGATTGATGAAAATGGAAATGTTTACATTGACCGTTCAACAAGTTCTGGTGGTGTTTGTTGTATGATGATTAGTAAAGGAAGTACAGACTTTGTTACAACTGAAGCTTTAAATACTTTCTACGGTACATCATCTGAATCTGACAAACAGGCTCTTCTTACAGAAAGAAATAAAAAAGTTCTTAAAAATATTCAGCGCCAGGCTGACTCATGGGAATTCATGAAATGGTGGACTTCAAGTGAAACTCAGGTTCGTTTTGGTCGTGAAATCGAAGCTCTTTTGGGATCTTCTGCACGTTATGCAACTGCCAATGTTGAAGCACTTAAACAGCTTCCTTGGAGTTCAAAACAACTCAATGTTCTTCTTGGTTCTTTGGACGATACTGTAGGCGTTCCTGAAGTTCCTGGTTCTTACTATACATCACGTCATGTAATCAATGGTATTCGTAAGGTTTATAATGATAAAGAAGATCCTCGCGAAACATTGATTGATTATGCAAGAAAGATTAATGACGAGCTTACTCGTAAACGACAGGAATTCAACCTGCCGGTGGAGGAATAATATGAGTGACAAACTGAAACGTTTAGCTGCAAAAAAGAGACTTGCATTTCACGATGGCATTCGTAAAGCAAAACAGTTAAAATTCTGTTATGCATTCCTTGCTCCGTTTGCAATTCTTTTTATTACATTTACTATTCTGCCTATTGTAAACTCAATTTATTATAGTTTTACAAACTTTAATATTCTTGAAAAACCAGAGTTTATAGGTGTCAGAAATTATATTAACTTATTCCTGCAGGATGAAGTTAATACTATTGCCATTAAGAATACTTTCCTTATGGCTTTGTTCATTGGACCTGTAGGATATATTCTTTCATTCGTAATTGCGTGGTTGATTAACGAACTTCCAAAGTGGCTTCGTGCTGTGTTCGTTTTCTTTTTCTACGCTCCATCTATTGCTGGTGGTGCAATTTCAATCTTTACTATTCTTTTCCGTGATGATTCACAGGGGTTAGTAAATGCATTCCTTATCAGAACCGGAATTATAGCAACTCCTCTGGCGTTCTTTACAAACCCGGCAATTGGTATGAAAATCATCATTCCTATTTGTCTGTGGTCAAGTATGGGTGCCGGATTCCTTTC
>JABUUX010000076.1 GCA_021442965.1 Treponema sp. | reverse complement strand
GAAAAACAAAGTGAACAGATTGCTGCAGAATTGATGGAAAGAGAAAGAAATCTTGAAGAAAGAGAGAAAACTTTTGAGCAGACTGTAACTCGTTATGATGAAAAAACATCAAATATCAGCCAAATTGGTGAATATTTAAATGGTATGAGACCTGAAAATGCAGTTTCAATTTTAAATGAAATGGAAATTCAAAATGTAATTGATGTTCTTAGAAAAGTTGAAGAGACTGCAAAGGCTGAGGAAAAAACTTCAATGGTTTCTTACTGGCTTTCTTTAATGCCTCCGGATAGGGCTGCGGAAATTAAGAGAAAAATGATAACAAAACCTGAAAATTTGGATTAGTTTTAAGGCGGCAAAAATGCCGTCTTTTTTTTGTAAACTTTATTTTTTATGTACCGATGATTTCAGTATGGAACTAACTGAAATCATTACGGCAAACTCCGTAGAAATTCAGAATTTTGCTTCTCAGAAAACTAAAATGATTGAAAATCCTGTAAGCGGAAAATCATTTGGTGAACTTCTTGCGGCTTTTTCTGCCGAAAATGAAGCAGAACCTGTAACTGTAACATCTCAAAATAATGAATCATCTCTAAAAAAAGAGAATACTGTTTTAAAAGAAAATAGAACTGAAGAAAAAAAATTAAGTTCAGATGACTCTGCAAAAATTTCAGAAGACGAAGATTCATCTGATAAAAAAACTGTAGAAGATGAAAACCAAATTTATAAATTCATGTCTTTGAATTTTGTAACGGAAGAAAATGTAGAAGCATGTGAAACGGCTTCAGAAAATACAGGAACTGAAGATATAAAGAGTATTCAAAAACAGATTTTAGATAAAATTTCTAAGGCCGATGATGAAGAAAGAATTAAAACATTAACTTCAGCAAAAAAAATAGAAGAAAACGATTTTGATTTTGAAATAGTAAGTAATGAAGATTTAGCCTTAGAAAGTGCACAGGGGGTTTCAATAGAATCTCCGGAGTTGTTCTTAAACAATCTTCAAGAAAAAATGAAAAATGAAAATATTGATTTTGATGAAGTAAAAACCAATGATAAAACTTTAGATTCCTTGAAATCAAAAATACATGTAACAGATTTACGAACTGAAAGAAAAGCTGAACTAAATGATACAGCTGCCCCAAAGTTAAAAGTTACAATGACTGGAAATGATAGTGCAACAATTGAAATGAATCTTAATCAACAGTCTGAATTAATTAACCAGAATGTTTTGTCATCTAATACACAGGTTGCTTCAAGCGAAGGTTCAAATTTTCAGGCAATGTTAAATAATCAGCTTCAAGCGAATGCTTCAGAAATTGTAAAAGCCGGAAACATTGTTCTTAAAGATAATAACAAAGGAACAATAAACCTTGTTCTTCATCCAGATGATTTAGGGAATGTAAAATTACAGCTTTCGCTGGATGGTAAGTCAATTTCCGGAACAATTATTGTAAATACAAAAGAAGCTTTGGAAGTGTTTAAAGATAATAATCAGACACTTAGAGAAGCATTCATAAAAAATGGATTTGAAAATGCTGAATTTGATGTTGCATTTAATAACGGTTCACAGAATAACAGTAACCAGAATTTTGAAGAGCAGCATCAGAGTAATATGAACGCATTTTTTGCAAGGAGAGAATTTTCTTCATTGAATTCAATTTCAGATTTACAGGATATATCTGAAGTAAATGAAGAATTTTCAAAAATTACAAAAGTTGGAATAAACATTGTTGCTTAATAGCCGACAATAAATGAGAACTCTTTAGTTCTATAAAAAAGCTGTAAGAGTGGGTACAGCACTGAAAGGGGTAAAGTTATGGAAGTTAACACACAAATGAGTGCAGGTGAAAAGTTTGCTGTAGATAATGCAGTTAATACTTTTAACAAAAAAAATGAAGCTGAAACCAGAGTTAAATCAGGTGAACTTGGAAAAGATGATTTCCTTAAACTTCTGATTACTCAACTTCAGAATCAGGATCCTACTAACCCTATGGAAGATACACAGTTTATCTCTCAAATGGCTCAGTTCTCATCTTTGGAACAGATGACAAATATGTCTACTTCCTTTTCTAAGTTAGCATCTTTGCTTAATGCTCAGGAAGCATACTCTGTAGTAGGAAGAACTGTAGAGCTTAATGTTGGTGATGCAACAACAAGCGGAATTGTAGAAGCAGCGACTCGTGGAGAAAATCCGCAGGTAATGGTAAATGGTATGTATTACAGCATGGATCAAATTGCAGCCATTTACGGTCAATAAATTTTATATTAATCAGGTAATAGGAGTAGCTATATGATGAGATCACTTTATTCAGGCGTTTCAGGTCTTCAGAATCACCAGACTCGCATGGATGTAATCGGAAACAACATTTCTAACGTAAACACTGTTGGTTTTAAACGTGCACGCGTAAACTTTCAGGATATGATCAGCCAGCAGATGTCAGGTGCTGCAAAACCAACTGATGAAGTAGGTGGAGTAAACCCTAAGGAAGTTGGACTTGGTATGACTGTTGCTTCAATTGACAATGTGTTTACACAGGGAAATCTTCAGTCAACTGGAATTACAACAGATTTGGCTATTCAAGGCAATGGTTTCTTTATTCTTAAAAATGGTGATGAATCTTTCTATACCAGAAACGGTGCTTTCTCTTTGGATCGTGATGGTACTCTTGTGAATCCGGCAAATGGCCTTAGAGTTCAAGGATGGATGGCTCGTGAGTTGAACGGTGAAATGATTGTTCAAACAGCTGCTACCCCAACTGATTTGATAATTCCTGTTGGTTCAAAAGATCCTGCTAAAGAAACTGCTAACATTAACTATGCATGTAATTTAAATAAAAATACTCCAGAAATTCAGGAAGGTGCGTCTGAAGCTGATGTTGCAAAAGGGACTTGGAATACTGAACAGAAGATTTACGATAGTTTTGGTAACGAACATCTTCTTTCAATATCTTTTACACGTGTAGTTGGAAATCCTAATCAGTGGCAGGCAACAGTAAATATTGATCCTACTAATGCAGAAACTACTCAGACTCGCATTGGACTTGGAACAACTGATGGAATGGCAAATACTTTCATTGTTAATTTTGATAATTATGGACTTCTTGAAAGTGTAACTGACTCTGCTGGAAATATTACAAACCCTGAAGGTCAGGTTGTTCTTCAGGCTTCTTATACTGTTCCAGAAAGTAATCCTGATGCTGAAGGTGTTCCGTATCGTCAGACAATGAATATCAATCTTGGTACAATTGGAAGTGCTGTTAATACAGTTACACAATCAGCTTCAAAGTCAACTACTAAGGCTTACTATCAGGATGGATATACTTTGGGATATCTGGATACATTTAAAATAGATTCTACAGGTACTATTACAGGTGTATATTCAAACGGTACAAACAGAACGATTGGACAGATTGCTTTGGCAACATTTACAAATAATCAGGGTCTTGAAAAAGCAGGTGATAATACATATATGGAATCTATCAACTCTGGTATGGCAAAAATTGGTGAGTCAGGAGTTGCAGGAAATGGAAGTATTATGGCTGGAGCATTGGAAATGTCAAACGTTGATCTTTCTGAACAGATGACAGATATGATTGTTACCCAGCGTGGTTTCCAGTCTAATGCAAAGACAATTCAGACTGCAGATACTCTGCTTGAAACAGTGCTTTCTCTTAAGAGGTAGTAAAATAAACTGAAAATGGAAAAAATAGCCCGCATCATTTTTTGTTGCGGGCTTTTTTTTGGGATTTTTAAAATAAATGGTTGTTTTTTATAAAATACTTCAGTGGATAATTATTGTCTCTATTTCCTTTGTTTCAAGTATTCAGGATTTAAAGAAATTAAAAGTAAATGATTATCTTTTATGGTGTGGTTTTCTTCTAATGCTGATTACACATACAGTATTTATTCATGATGCGATACTGAAATATCTTTTGGGAAGTATTTTACTGTTTTTTGTTTTTTTTATTGCAAGACTTCTTAGCAGGAAAAAACTTGGGCTTGCAGATTTGTATTTTGCTGCTTTTTCGGGTTTAGCTTTTTCCTGGAATTATGTATGGGTTTATTTAATGTTTGCTTCAATTATTGCCGGAAGTTTTTATACAGGATTTTTTATTTCAAACCGGCATTGGAAGAATGTAAAAATTCCTTTTATCCCTTTTTTATCATTTGCTCTTGTAATAACTAAAACCTGTTATGAAGTATTTGGTTAGTTCTACTGACAGTTTACAACTTTTCCATTTAACAATTCTTTAGGATAAACTGTAATTTTTAATTTTTTTTCAAGTTCGGCATATTTTCTCATTTCATATTCGTCTCCAATTACAACGTTAATTCCTGTTTTACCGGCTCTGGCTGTTCTTCCTGAACGGTGAATAAAGAAATCTTCATCATGAGGTAAATCCATTTGAATAACATGTGTAACGTTTGCAATATCAAGACCTCGGGCACTTAAATCACTGGTAATAAGAATACGACATTTACCGCTTCTAAATTTATCAATGGCAGCTTTTCTAATCTGTTTGTCTGCTTTTGCATGAAGTGCCATACAATCAACTTTTTTAAATCGTAATTTTTGGTAGATATTTTCCACCTGGTCAGAGCGGCTTGTAAAAACCAGAGCCTTACCTGGTGTTTCTGCTGAAAGGAATTTTCTTAGTACATCTATTTTATCACGATATTCTGCATAAATAGCCCAATGCGTAATCATTTTTTTTAAGACGTCTTCTTCAGGCATAATAATACTTTCAGCATTATTAAAGAATTTTGATACTTGTGCATTAATTGTTGCAGAACAGGCTATGACCTGAATGTTTTGAGGCAT
>JABUUX010000220.1 GCA_021442965.1 Treponema sp. | reverse complement strand
TCAACCAGCGAGTGAAGTGCGGTCATTGAGCTAGTCGAAATGACTGGAAACAAGGTGGTTTCGACAAGCTCAACCAGCGCTGCAGTGGATGGTAATTAGTTCATAAACTTAACGGCAGTTACTGTAAAGCCGGAACCTACAATAGAAATATCTTCTGCTTTCCATTTAGTTGCGTCTTCAGAGGTGAGTACATAATACAGGTCGTTTCCGGAAATAATATTTGTGGAAGCTGAAGTGCTTACTCTGTAGTTCCAGTCGGAGTTAACAAACTCTACCTGTTGTGCATTTGAAGCAAAAGTTATTTTCAAAATGGAACCGGCTTTTGCATTGGTAAAGGAAGATTTTGACATTTTGTTTGTTTCAAAACCCCAGTTTTCAAGTCCCATTGAAGTTACAGAAACAGCCTGAGCATTAGATTCGTTCCATCCTATGCTTTCTAATGTTGCGGCTACGTATTTTGGTATGCTGTATCCGGTAACTCCTACTGTATCCATCATCGCTTTAATAATATCCGGGAAGAACCATTTTCCTGAATTTCGGTGAAGCCAGCCGTGGTGTTCGCCGTTCTGTTCAGAATCAACACTTTCAACCATGTTATCCCAAAGCACTACAGGAATACCGGCATCCTTTGCTTTTGCAAAATAATACTTTGCCCATTTTATACGTTCTTCATCATTTCCTTTATTTGAAGCACTGGCTTCTCCCATAACGGCTCCAATGCCTTTGTCTGTGTAATTTGTTTTAAGATAATTGAAAATGGAATCTAAAGAAGATTGATCATCAGCCCCAAAGGTAGAGTCTGCATTTGCCATACAGAAATTGTAAGGGCTGTAGGCGTGAACTGAAAGAAGAAGTTTGTTTGATGAATCATTTGGCATAGTGTATGCCTTAAGAAGATTTGAATCACTTCCGCTTGCAGCATAGCCGGGAACCATAAGGTAACGGTTTTCATTTCCGGAAACAGAGCGGATGGTATCAACACAAACTTGTTCATAGGAAGTAATTACTTCACAAAAAGGTTTTGCAGCTGAAGTTGAAGAGATGTACCATTCGGTACTTTCATTCACAGTGCGGGGTTCATTTAAAACTTCAAAAATCAGTTTGTTGCCATAAGAACTGAATTCTGTAGCAATTTGATTCCAGACCGATTTTAAATATGCTTTTGATTTTGTTTGAAGGGTTTGGTCTGTGGTAATAGCAAAGCCAGAAACGGAAGAATCTGAAAGTCCTTTGGTTGTACCGGAAGAAGCCCCTGCGTAGTAGTTATCGTGGTGCACGTTTAAGATAACGTAAAGGTCTTCTTCCAAAGCCCAGTCCACAATTTCTTTTACTCGGGTCATCCAGGCGGAATCAATTTTGTAGTCTGAACCCGAAACATGTGTACTCCAGCTTACAGGAATGCGGATGGTTTTGAAGCCTGCATTCTTTACGGCTTTTATCATGTCTTTTGTAGTTTTGGGCATACCCCAATCGGTTTCTTTGGGAGCATCCATAGTATTTCCCAGGTTCCAGCCGATTACAAGATTTTTGGCAAAATCGACGGTATTAGAATACGTCTTTCCGTCATCGCTGGACTGGGATCCGCCAGAAGGATTTTCTCCGGGAGTTTTATCTACATTTTGGTTTGGGGTGGAGACTGTGGGATTACAGCCACTGATTAAAAGGGATGCTGCAAAAAGCACTGAAAAAGCTATAGAAAGTTTTTTCTTAAAAAATAGTTTCAATTTTTCCTCCATAGCTTTAGTAGGTAAAACATACTAGGTAAAACCTACTAGAGCTAAATAAAATCATAACATTGAGAAAATAATATTGTAAAGGAAAAATAAAGGTGGTTTCGATAAACTCAACCACCGCGGGGAAGAAGCTCAACCAGCGGGATTAGGAGCTCAACCACCTCCGGTCATTGAGCTAGTCGAAATGACCAGGAGTTTTATTTTGGGCAACTACCGAAAACCACCAGAATAAATATTATAGGTTATCGACCTGAGTTTCAGGCCAGGTATAAACAGGGTCTTTGCCTTCTTTTTTTTGTTTGATGTAATCTTCAAGGCAGTTAAACGCTTTTCCGCCAAGAATGAGAATTACAGGAATGTTGATGAGGACGGCGAGCCCCTGAAGCATATCAGCAAGATCCCAAACGAAACCTGCAGAAGCTATGGCACCAACGAATACAACGATTGTTGCCAGAATTCGGAAAAGAATTAGTTCCCATTTTTTGCAATCGCGTTTAAGTATAAAAGCAAGGCAGCCTTCGCAGTAAGAGTAGTTTCCTATAAGGGTAGTAAAAGCAAAAAGGCTCATGGCTATAGAAAGGAAGACAGGTCCGAAAGATCCGAGTGTGGCTCGCATAGAATTCTGAACAAAAACAGCACCTGCGGCATCGGCTGTTGGTTCAACACCCGAGATAAGGAACATGAATGCACTGGCTGTACAAATGAGAAGTGTGTCTATGAAAACAGAAAGCATTTGAACAAGCCCCTGTTTTACAGGATGTGAAACATCAGCCTTGGCGGCTGCGTTAGGTGCGGAACCCATACCAGCTTCGTTTGAGTAAAGACCGCGTTTGATTCCCCACATTATGCAGGAACCGGCAAAGCCACCGAAGATAGATTTGAAATCAAAGGCATTTTTAAAGATATTTTCAATCATTGCAGGGAACTGAGAAAAGTTCATAAGGACAACAGCAAGAGAAATGATTACATAAACTAATCCCATAATAGGAACAAGATATTCTGTAACTTTTACAAGTCTTTTTGAACCGCCAATTACAATGATTCCAAAAAGCACTGCAAGAATTGCACCAATTATGTATGGAGTAGAGTTACTGTAAAAATTGAAAGTAGAAAAAGTTGATTGCAGATTATAAGATGCAAGAAGGTTGTATCCAAGTGCATAAATTAAAATGATGATTACAGAAAAGATTACACCAAGCCATCTTTGTCCAAGGGCTTTGGACATATAATAAGCAGGGCCGCCTTTGAAGGTTCCGTCAGAATCTTTTTCTTTGTACATTTGTGCAAGTGTAGATTCAATGAAAGCAGAGGCTCCGCCAAGAATCGCTGTAACCCACATCCAGAAAATAGCACCGGGTCCGCCCAAACAAAGGGCTGTAGAAACTCCAATAATGTTTCCTGTTCCTACGCGTGAGGCTGTAGAAACCATAAGGGCTCCGAAAGAAGAAATGCCTCCTTCTTTACCCGGCTTTTCTGAAATAACAGAACAAGCTTCTTTGAACATTCGTCCCTGAATGAACTTTGTACGGATTGTAAACCAGATTCCTGCAGCCAGAAGCAGAAGAGGTACTACGTAAGGCTGATAAAGAATGCCACTTACAAAATTAATTCCCTGGTGCAAAGCACCAAATACTGTTGAAAAAAAGTTTGTCAAAATTTTCTCCTTATAGATTTTTTTTGTCTATTAAATTATAAGGGGAAAAATCTAATTTTTGGAAAAAAATTAAGAAAGGCTTTTTACAAAGGATTCA
Organism: Treponema sp.; assembly: GCA_021442965.1. The sequence continues at coordinate 1,387 of JABUUX010000220.1, read as the reverse complement.
ACGGCCTTTTTATAGGACGAGTAATCATCTGTGGCAGTTGCTGTATGATCTCCGTTGTTTATTTGGAGGAGAAATTTTTTTGAAGTACAAGCGTTGTATAAATCATCGCACATTTTTACCGGAACAATAGTATCTTTTTTTGCATGGATAAAAAGAATAGGGAGATTAATTTTTTTAACTGCCTCTAACGGTGATGATTTTCTGAAATCAAAATGACCGAAAATTTTTGCCCCAAGTACTACAAAAAAATAAACCGGAATTACAGGAAGGTGCATAAAATGAATAGCTGTTTTTATCTGTTCTTCAGCATTTGAAAAAGCTGAATCAGAAATGATTCCTTTAACATTTTGTGGAAGAGAAAGATTTCCAGCCATAAGAACAGAAGCTGCACCAAGGGACATGCCTGAAATGAAGACAGGTGTGGATTTTCCAAAACGGGATGCTGCATAGTTTGTCCAGGTTTTTACATCCAGGCTTTCTTTAATTCCAAAAGTAATGACATTGCCTGTACTTTTTCCGTGAGCGCGTAAATCCGTCATTAGAATGTTCCATCCGTTTTCTGTGGCAGTTTTAAAAGTTCCATAGCCGTCCCATTTAAAAGTTCCGTGGTAACCGTGAAAAAAAATTATTAGTGGAGCCTTGGGGTTGTTTTCAAAATAAGAACCGTGAAGAAGGATGCCGTCATCCGCAGTTATAGAAACGGATTCAGAGTCCGTGTTTTCTAATTTTTCTACAACTTCAAGGAATTTTTCTTTTCTTGTTTTGTAGATGATGTTGTCCGGAAAGTTTCGGCTTAAATTTCTGTTTGATTTAGGATTAACAAAAGTAAAGGTAAAAACGAAATATGTTATTGCAAAAAAAATCAGAACGAAAATAAAAATGCAAATGCAAGATATAACTAAAGCGGTCACTGTTTCTTTTCCTTCTGATTTTTCTTATCCAGATACATTTTTTCGTCAGCATTTTTTACAACCAGCTGGATGTCAGAACCTTTACCGTAATCAACACCAACTGCAACAGATACTTTCATTCCTCCAGATTTGTGAGTATGTAAAAGTTTTTGTTGAATTTTTATTACTTCATTTTCCATTTCATTTTCAGAAGGATTATCTATAACGACAAGAAATTCATCTCCACCAATTCTGTAAACACTGCAACGGTCAGAAGAGCTTTCATAAATTGTTGAAGAAAAAGTTTCAATCAGGGCATCTCCCATTGCGTGCCCAAAATTGTCATTTACATATTTAAGACTGTTTAAATCCCAGAAAGAAACGGCAATACTATCTTGAAGCGGATAGTAACTTTCACACATTTCATCATATTTCAGTTTATTAAAAAGTTTGGTTGTGCTGTCACGGTCTTTTTTATAAGTAAGTTCGGCAATACG
>JABUUX010000381.1 GCA_021442965.1 Treponema sp. | reverse complement strand
TTGAACCGACTACCTTTTGAATGCCATTCAAACGCTCTAGCCAGGTGAGCTACACCCCCGAAATATGTCCCTAATATAACAAAAAAAACGGGTCAGGTCAATAAACCGCACCCGCTTTAGTTTTAGAAATAATGCCTGTAGCCTATAGAAAACAGACAGTATGAAATCAAATAACTGCCCAAAAGATAGTCTGGGCTCAAAATAGAAATAATCTCACCTTTTTGCATCATAGCCATAGGCCACATGGTTCTGACCATAATATTGCTTCCATCCCTAAATCTTACCCCAAGCTTGTAATACAGCGACCAGGCATGCAGATCTCCTGTAAAATAATAGTTATAAGCTGCACCAAAGCCATTCTGGAATCCGGTTTCAAAAGGTGATGAAAGCATACCTATTGAAGCTCCGGGTCCCATAAGGAAATTATCCCATTTTAAATCTTTGATAAAACTGGAGCCTATCATTAATACAGGGCAGTAGACCTCTAACTCTGTTTTTCCACCAATAAATGATACAGTAGGTTCTACCCCCAATATTGATAATCTGACTCCTATACTCCCGCCGAATTTTCTCTCCAATTTTTGCTCGACTTGTGTATTATTCTCATTTTGATATTCATTTTCAGTTTCAGCACTTGCTGCAAAATTTATCCCAAAGGACAAAATGGTCAGGACTATTAATAATTTTTTCATAAAGAGCCTCCGAAAGTCATTATTAATCTGACGACTAAAAAAATACATTATGATTTTTGTACCGTCAACCTTTTTACATAAGAAATAACCAAAGTTATTTTAAATATAACCAAAGTTATTTTTTATGATATACTGATTATATGGACAAAAAATCTCAAATTATGACCAGAATCTTCCTGTTTTTTTCCTTTCTGGTACTTGCCACAGCTTCTGTAATGGCCTTTGTTTTAGACCATGATATAAACACTTTAATTCCTTTCCCAAATTATTCAATTCCAATAATAAATACTTCCTGTGCCTTTATATGCCTTCTTGCCTTCATTAAAACTGACTGGCATTGGGCACAATATCTTGTAGCCTTTGTTCAGTCTATTTCTACAGTACTGACAGGATATGAGTTTTTAGGACTGTTCCTATACAGTGTCCTTATTATTCTTCTTTTTTTGAACGGTGCTTTTAAAACAAAACCTTTAATGAAAGTAAGTTTTTTGGTTTCCATTTGGTTCGTTGTTAATTTAGGCCTTATTCCTTTTGGACGCATAGACAGAATGATTTTGATTTATGTAGTTTCGTTCTTCTATGGAGCATTCTTCTTTTATGTTTATACAAGGCTCAGCTACCTTCTTTCTCCTCTTTTACCTGCTTCTACCGTAAAAACAGACATTATTCTGCCATCTCCTGGTTCAGAACTGTTTTTAAAAGATTACGGGCTTACAGAGCGCCAGATAAAATTCGTGACTGAATACATTAAAGAAGGTGTTTCTTACAACTATCTTGTAGAAAAATACTATGTAAGCCTTTCTACTGTAAAAAGCGAAATGGCCAGTATTTTCAAAATATTTGGAGTAAAAAATAAGGAAGATTTAAGAATTCTTTTGCTCCAATACAGAATTCAAGACTAAATCTTGTGTGACTTCTTTTTACGGCGCTTTTCTTCATATAAGTTAGCATCAGCACGGTTAAGCAGTTCATCCAAATTTGTATCGCGATTTGTGTATTCTACAGCACCAATACTTACCGAAACCTCAAACGGGCATTCTTTTTCCTGACTCAAAGTTTTACAACGATTCAGAAGTTCAGTGTACACATTTTTTGTATCTTCAACGGAAAGTTCTGCAGAAATTACGGCAAATTCATCACCACCAAGTCTTCCAATAACATCATTCAAGCTGAAAGTATCTTTTAAAGCCTGAGCTACAATTTTTATGGCAACATCACCTTTTTCATGACCATAACCGTCATTAATATTTTTTAATCCGTCAATATCACAATAAAACACAGTCCCCCGTTTAATAAGAGAATGAGACAAATCCAAAATCTGTTTTCCCGCAAAAATAAATCCTCTGCGGTTAAAAATCTGAGTAAGTTCATCAGTTTTGGAGGTTGTATTTAGAATAGAATTATCGCTCATAAGCTTTTCATTCATGCGCGAAAGTTCTTCATTTTCTGCAAGCTTCATAGAAAACTCACAGCTTGAGGTAATAGCCCGTGAAAGAGTCTTTAAATAAATATTACTCAATGGATAATTTGCTTCTCCCAGTTTATATACAGCATACCCGTATTGTTTTTCACCAAAAAATACAGGCTCCAGAATGTATTGATCTGTATCAAGATTAAGAACATTATCCGGAAATAATTTTTCATATGGATTAAATTTAATTCCAGGGCTTATCATTTCAATATCATGTTCACGATCAAGGAACAGAGCCAGTTCTACAGTTTCAGGAAGAACAAAATCATCGCCACGGCGGTTCAGTACAGGCTCATCAAAAAGGCAAAGTACCATACGTCTTATGTCTATAGAAAAAAGAATCTGCCGGAACCTTAAAAACAAATCTGAAAGAGATTCTGAAACCTGAAGAGAATCCATAAGATAGTAAATGTTACGCCTTTCTTTATTCAGTTTTATATAATCATCCAAAGTTCTGCTAAAGGATTCATCTTTTAAAAGCACTGACTTTCCCTCTTCATCAATGTAATTTATGAAAGAATCATTTTTTGCAACACATCCGCAAGACTGTCTGAAAACGGGTTTTAAAGGGATTGTATTTTCACGCTCAACACGCTTTCCATTCATCTTTTTATATGCAAGTTCAGCCGCATAGTATCCCTGATTAAAAATCTGCTGACTTATTGTTGTAAGTGTGGGATTAATTTTTTGAGCATGGAAAGAATCATCAAAGCCAGTAATAATCAAATCTTCCGGAATAGAAACTCCTATTTTGGATAACTGATTATAGCATCCTGTAGCCATAGCATCGTTTGCAGTCATAATAGCATCAAAATTAATCTGCTCCTTTGACTTAAAAACACTCATGGCAAGTTCTGCAGAATTCATAGTAAAATTGCCGTCAAAAACCAAAGCAGGATCATATTCCATATTATTTTCTTTAAGCATCTGGCAATAAGCTTCAAAGCGTTCACGGGCTTCTCTGGACTTTGTATTATTGGCAGAAAGGAAAGCTATTTTTTTACAACCGTGCTTTTGCACTAAATGATTAAAAATCTGCCTGTATGCTGACTTACAGTCAAATTTTATGCAGCAGGAATTTTCCACCTGAAGTTCTGCGCCTATAGAAATTACCGGAATTTTAAAAAACTTCTTTATGTATTCGCTAAAGCGGGATTCAGACATTTCGCTAATAAAGAATGAACTGACAACAATTACTGCATCAAAGAAATTTGAAGATAAAAATGAAGTTGCTGTCCAATACTGATATTCAAAAACACCATAAGGAAGTTCAGGCATTTTAACCTGACATAAGTAGGTGTTCACATTCTTGTCTTTAAAAAATTCATTAATCCCTGAAAATAATTCCAAAGTGTATTCACTTGAAATTTCCAGAACCATTACGGCAACGTTGAGTTTTTTCATATAAGAGTTTTCCCTTATGTTATTATACTTCATATCTCTCCAAATTTGCAAAAAAAATACCGAAAATTTATTTATGAAACCAATATTTAAATTTGTTTTATTTTTTACTATTTTGATATTTTCACCACTTTATGCACAGGAACTTTACAAAGCTAAAGCTGTGGCTTCCTTTTACGGCGCTGATTTTCACGGAAAAAAAACATCCAATGGGGAGATTTTTGACATGAATGCTTTTACCTGTGCAAATAAAGAACTCCCCTTTAACACAATCCTAAAAGTTACATACCTAAAAAACGGTAAAAGTGTGAATGTTCGTGTAAATGACAGAGGACCTTTTGTAATTGGAAGAGATATTGACCTTTCTACAGCCGCTGCAAAAAGTCTTGGCATGACAGGAGCAGGTCTTGCAGAAGTAAAACTGGAAATAATAAAAAAAGGACCGGATACAAAACTTTCCCGCGATACAGCTGCCAGTGCAAAAAAAATAATGGCAAAAAAACAGGCAGCTTCCGGAAATAAAACTCAAATTGAAAAAGAACCGGAAAAAGGAAAAATCTGGGATATTCAACTAGGTTCCTTCTCTTCAAAAGATAACGCAAAGGCTCTTGCTAAAAAACTCTCAAAAGAAGGTTTTACAGGAATTGTTTTAAAAACAACAAAGGCAGGAGTTGTACGCGTATGTATAAGTCGTGTTCCAAGTGAAACACTTACTTCCACAAAGCAAAAACTCACTGCCCTTGGTTACAAAGATTTCATTATTTCAGAACGAAAGCAATAATCTTTCTTATATTTTTTTAATCACAACAGCTCCGTTATGTCCTCCAAATCCCAAGGAAACAGAAGCAGCCGCTTTAAGCTCACAAGAAACTCCCTTATTTGGAGTATAGTCCAAATCGCAGCCATGTTCTAAATCAGGATTTTCCAGATTGATTGTTGGAGGAACAAAGTTTTCTTCCAAAGCTTTAACACAAATTAGAGCTTCTATAGTTCCTGCCGCACCAATCATATGGCCTGTTTCACTTTTTGTAGATGAAACATGAAGACTGTACGCATAATCACCGAATACAGATTTTATAAGTTTTGTTTCTGAAGAATCATTTGCAGAAGTAGAAGTACCGTGTGCATTATAATACTGAATATCTTCCGGTTTTAGTCCCGCTTCTTCAATAGCCATCTTCAAGGCTTCAGCTCCCCAGTGTCCGTCTTCACAAGGAGCGGTAATATGATAAGCATCTGATGTAGAAGCACATCCTGCAAGTTCTGCATAAATTCTAGCCCCACGAGCTTTAGCATGTTCAAATTCTTCAAGAACAAGAACAGC
>JABUUX010000073.1 GCA_021442965.1 Treponema sp. | reverse complement strand
ATATTCAGTCTTATTATTTTTTAAAAATGATGATGACTCTTTTTACGTTTCAATTTCAGAAAATCAATTTTCCTCTGAAATAAATAACGCAGCATACGCCATTGGCGGATATTTTACTATCTTAAAGGATTATGTTCCCATGGAGTTCCCTGCCAGAAATATGGATTCCCGCACAGCCTGTGGTATATCAGATGATGGAAAAACTTTATTTATTCTTTGTGTTGAGGGAGAAAACAAAAAAAACAGCCTTGGTCTTTCTTACCAAAGCTGTGCAGAAATTTTTCTTTCTTTAGGATGTAAAGATGCTATGCAGTTTGACGGTGGTGGAAGCTCCTGCCTTTTTGTTAACGGTCAAAACAAACTTTCTTATTCACCTTCAAAAAAATCTACTGCACTTTTAGCTTTTAAATTTAAGAATCCAAAGACTCCAGTTTTCGATTCAATTCCATAACCCTTGCATGCAGATAATGGTCAGCTGTGTGCCGTTCAATAACTCCCATGGGTTTTCCGTTTTCATCTACAATAGGAATCACTTCAACATCAAAGTCATCAAATAAAGTATACGCATTAGGTAATAGTTCATCCGGCTTACAGGTAACAACAGGCTTATCCATTATGTCCATTGCCAGCATAGAGTCAGCCATTTCACCAATAGCCATAACTTCCTTCAAATGCTCCAGAGAAATGACTCCAACTAAATCTCCCTTTTCTCCTTTTACAGCATAATTTAAATTGTACTGTCTGGTAAATAAATCCAGAACTGAATCAAGTCTTGCTGTTTCACTTACAACCGCTGGTGAAGTTTCTGAACAAATATATTCGTTACCCCACATTACATCCTGAACTTTTGTATTTGAGCGGATATCTTCTACAGTTATATTAAGTCCAACTTCACCGGCTTTTGTTACACCAGTCTTTACACAAATTGGACCAACAAGCTGAACAATAAAAGTTGTAGCCGTAATAATCAAAAGAATCTGCGGACCAATGGAATCCGGAAAATCATTTCCTGCTGCAATAGAAAGACCTATAGCAACTCCAGCCTGACTTAAAAGACAGAACGGCAGATATTTCTGAACAGTCTTTGGGGCTTTAGTAATTGCGGCACCAAACATTGAACCTATAGTCTTTCCAAAAGTTCGCCCAAGAACATAAATGATTGCAATTACTCCAAGGAATGGTTTTATCATCCATACGTTCAGTTTTGCTCCAACCAAAACAAAGAACAGAACATATATAGGAGGTGTAAACTTCTGTACCAGACTAAAAACAGATTTTGTTTTTGCATGGCTAAAGTTCACCATAAAAAATCCCAAAGACATGGCTGAAAGTATGTTGTCAAAATTGAAAACTTCGCATATCCCAGTGCACAAAAAAAGAGCTCCCAAACTAAAGGAAAGAATTCGGCCATCATCATTTGGTAAAAAATGCATAATTACGCGAAGAATCCCACCAAAAAATAATCCTATTATTATGGAGCCAAAAATATCACGAGCAATAGCAAGAAGCTGCAGCCAGAAAGAAGTTACTTCTCCACCAAGAAGATTTGCTGCAATTGTTGAAGCCACTGTATATAACACCAGTGCCACAGCATCATCCATTGCAACAATTCCGTATACTGTTGTAGTAAGTGGTCCGCGAGTTCTGTATTCCACTAGAACATCTGTTGTAGCAGCAGGTGCAGTAGCGGCACAAATTGCTCCAAGCACTATGCCCATTGCTACAGCATACTTTATATTTTTTGTAAAAAGAAAAACAAAAAGTGTAACAAGGCCGCCCACAATTATTGCCGGAGTAATTGATTCAAAAATCAATATACTTACAAACTGTTTTCCGTATTTTTTTACAGTTCCTATTTTAAGTTCACCACCAACCAAAAATCCGATAAGTGAAAGTGAAACTGTACTGACAGGATTAAGACCTGCAATTACTTCAGGTCTTAAAATCTGAAATCCAGACGCACCTATAATTATCCCTATTACTATGTAACCAACTACCTGAGGAATCTTTAGCTTTTTAAAAAGCCATCCGCCTAAGGCACCAAAAAATAAAACAACTCCCAATAGAAAAACAAACTGCAAACCGTTCAATTGAGCAAAGTGCAGAAAATTTGGGAGTACAGAAGAAAGAGGATTATTCATAACCTTTGCCTATATAATGAAGAATAATATCACATTGCAAAGGGTTGTAAAACAGACCTATTTATAAAGCCACTGATACATGGCGGCGGCGGAATAACACTTACGCCCATATTCGCGAGTCTCAGGATATGGAAGTGTTTCTAGAAATAAATCTTCCGGCACTGATTTCATATTAAAGCCTAAAGCAGAACTCTTCTTCCACTTTCTTACACGGCTTATTCCTGCATTATAAGAATAACATGCATCAAGATAAGAACCGTCCATCCTTTCCAAAAGATTTGCAAAATAGTAAGTACCAAATTCAATACTAGTTTCTGCATCGGTTATATCGTAAGTTCCTTTGCGAAGCCGGTGGGCAACATCATCTGCAGTAAAAGGCATAAGCTGACAAAGTCCTAAAGCTCCTGCACTGCTTTTTACATCGGGATCAAAAAAACTTTCGCTTCGTATTAGTCCATACATAAAGTTTTGGTCTACACTATATTTTTCGCAATATTTAGAAATAAAGTCGCTGTAATTTTTAGGAAAACAAAATTTTAAGAGTTCTAAAGGAACTTCTCCTGGGTTATTATTCACACACTTTGCTGCAATGCGTAAAGACTGAACATAAAAATCATCATCCCCTTTGGAATTATTTCTTAAAAGACTGCACAGAGTTATTGCAGTCTCTGAAGATAGAACAGATAAATTAAGAGCTGTCCATTCACTGTAGATTTTTTCCGGAAAACCAAAGAAAGCATAACCGTTTAAAAGTCTTTCTGCATCCGGATTTATTTTTGCTTCAGTTTCCTTTCTTGGCAAACAATATATATTTTTCCTTTCTCTTTCAGAAAGATTCAATGCTTCGGATGCTCGCACCCTGTAGTATATATCCGTTCCACTTTCCAAAGCTGTTTGATAAGCCGCTTGTTTTTCTTCATCTACTGTTCTACCATGCAATACTGATTCAGAAGGAATATAAATTCTTTCCTCCAAAAGCCTTGCATAAATGTAAGCAAATTTTGAAACTGTTTCTTTTGATGCAACCCCTTGTATCATTTTATATACACTACCAATTTCTTCATAACGGCCTTCTGTAAGTAAAAGCGGACAAAGCAAATCAAAAAAATCATCGTAATAATTTGCATCCCCAATTGAAGCAGTATACTTTTTTAAACATCCTATACATTCTTCAGCAGAATTTTGAAGCGCCCCTCTAAGAAGATACCATAAAGCATTGTCTTTTAGTGAAGTTTTGTCTGTACATTGTATTGCAGATTCATAAGCAGAAGATATTCTGCTAAATGATGCGTTTGCTTTTTCATATAATCTTGCAGAATAGAACCAGCAGTAAAACTCTACCGATTTTCCTACATACTCTTCGGCAAGTTCTTTGAAATGCCTCGCACTTTTCATTTGATCTGAGCTTTCATACAAATGAGACTTTCCAATATCTGACATAATCTGGTCAGTCAAAAGGTTGGGATTATATTTTATTATTGCTTCCACCTGAGATGATTCCAGTAAGGCTGTGCGATAATTTTTTGCGTAGACTTCGGTTCTGAAATTTATCAGGTAAAAAATTTTTTCAAATGAACTTCCTGACTCTGAAGACTTTTTACTCCCAGCCATGTAATCACAAAAGAAATTATAATGATAAGAAGTAATCGGCTTCCATAAAAACCATTCTATCAAAGCTTCTTCAAGCCCCGGGATATTTCGTTCTACCATTGCCTTCATTCTTATGGAAACAAGCTCATCATTTGCCTCCCTTATGTTCATTTTTGAAGTAAGGTTTAGAACCAATCCCTGTTCATTAAATTCGGAATAAATACGTGCTGCTAATAGCTGTGCTTCTTCATCGTTATACATAGAAACAAGTTTTTTTGCAGCGTTAATTTTATCTTGTATATCTCCCAAATTACATAAACTTTCAGCACTGCGCCTGGCCACTAAAGGAGATCCTGTTTTTAAACATTTGCTAAAACGATTAGCAGCTTCTTTTTCATTCTCATTTTCTAAGGCTCGCAAACCTAAATAATAGTCACAGTCTGCGCCGAATTCAGCTTTTCCAAAAGACTTTACCGGTGTGCATGAAATGAAAATCAAAGAAAGAAAAAATACAAAAAAGATTTTTTTTAATTTAACATCCATAACTCAATGTACAAAAAAAATGTGGTGTCCGGTTTCTGATTTCAGATTCCAGGCAACCACATTTATATAAGGTGGCTTTTTTATTCCTGTGGAATAAGGATTCTTGTTCCTGAAATAATATAATCAGGATCTTTAATTCCGTTGTAGTTGGCAATTTTTTTATATCGCCAAGGATTTTTATAATACGTATCTGCAATATCCCAAAGTGTATCGCCCCATTTAATTTTATAAATTATATCCTGCTTTGGCTCTTCTACCGGAGGAGCAGGAATTTCCGGAATAACTTCTTCTGCTTCTTCAATAACAATAACTTCATCTTCCTTTGCTTTTGGAACAAGTTCCTCTTCCGGCTCTGGAATTACTACAGGAGGAACAACAACCGGCTCTTCCACTTTTTCTATTGTTTTATCTGAAATTTTATTTAGAATATTCAGTTTGGAAGGTATTACAAAAAGAATAAGCAGAACCGCAATTATACAAATGATGGCACAAATTACACAAATAATTACCGGTGTTCTTGTCTTCTTTTTTACTTCTTCTATTTCTGAATCAGACTCTCCCATTTCTGTTTCTTTATCGTAAAGGCCTGTAAAACTGATTCCGCCAGCAGCAACCGAATCTGACTCTGAATCATT
>JABUUX010000277.1 GCA_021442965.1 Treponema sp. | reverse complement strand
TCATCAAGTGGGAAAATTGTCATAAGTTCATACTTTCTCATAAGTATTCTCCTATTATTTTAAACAGGAGGCGGTATAAAATCTAAAAACCGACGACGTCAGAATTTCAGAAATCTGAAAAGACTTGCTTTTCAATACCTCCTTTTGGACAAGGAAGTCCACAAAGTGAACTCCAAGGGGTGTTTTATAATATTATTAAAAATACATAAGAGGGTCAATATTACAAATTGACATCTAATTTTTATTTCTTTTAGGGTTTATATAAACTTGACGGCAAAATATTTCAATGTTATCATTAACAAGATACCAGCGGGTATTTTTTAAACAAAAGGAGACCTAACTTGAATATTGACGCTTTCGTTAGCATTCCTCTTATTATAGCATCTGGACTGGGATTTCTCATCATACTGGCGCTTTTCATAAGCAAACTAAGAAATTCTGCCAGGCCTAGTTTTGTACTTTTCTTAGCTTCTCTTGTTATGGTTGCAGGACCGCTTTACCTGCTTGTAATGAAGCTAAATGGTAAAGACCCTCAGGTATTCCAAATACTGATAATTAATATACTTTCTGAGTTTATTTTATTTGTATATGCTTTTATTCTTGCTTTAAGTAATCCTCAAAAATGGGAAGAAAAAAAATCTTCCAAGAAAAATTCACAGGATTCTAAAGGTTCTATTGATTCAAACTCAGTCAGCAAAGAAGTTTATCTTGCAGAAAAAGATAGATATAACAAAATTATTGCTGTAAACAAAGATCTTATTACAAGAGTATCAACTTTCTTCAGTTCAGATAAAAGTATGGAAAACTTTTTGGACTATTGTAACCAGCTTATTTCAGAAAGAGTCAGTGCAGACGGATGTGTAATCCTTATGGCAGATGATTTTGATAATCTGCTTGCAGTAAAATCTTTCAAGGGAACTTTTCCTCCGCCATACAAACTTCCTGACGATTTACCGCACAAACCACTCCGTGTTGAAACTAACTTGCGTTTTGCACAATTCCCTCTTCAAGATAATATCTTTGGAGAAATTGCAACAACGGCAGAACCTGTCCTTATTTCAGACTCTGTAAAAGATGGTCGTGTATATCAGAATGGACCTGAAGACTTCCTTAAATGTGGCAGCTATATTTTCGTACCAATTAAACAAAAAGAAGGCGTTGCAGGTCTTATTGCTCTTGCAAGAACACCAGATAAAGAAAAGTTTACAAAGGACGATCTTGAAATAGCAGAAATCCTTACTGATGCAACAGCAACTGCTATGACGCCACTTTACAGTTTTATGAATTATGCGGAACATCAAAACTTAACAAAAGGTGGCGACATTGCTACAGGAATCCAGAAAGATCTTATTCCATCTAAACTTCCGGTTATTCCAGGTTTGGGAATAGGTTGTTTTTCAAACACAGCAGAGAATGTTTGTGGTGACTATTACGATGTAATTGTTTCCAGAAAAGACAGGATTTCCTTTATTATGGCAGATGTGGCAGGCAAAGGAATGAACTCTTTAGTTGTAATGCTTATGATTCGAGCAATTTTACGTTTAAGTGTAAATACCCCTCAAAGTGCAGCCACAATTTTAGCATGGGCAAACAGAGGACTATGCAGTGATTCTTCCAAAATTGACCATTTTGCAAGTGTTGCTCTAATCAATTACAACAGCGAAACAAAAGAAGCCCAGATTTCAACATGTGGAGTTAATCCGGTATTTCTTTATTCCGCTCAAAACAGATCAATTGAACAGATTTCTGCAAACAGCGAACCGATGGGTGTAGAAAAAGATTCTGTTTATAATGATATTAATCTTCAACTTAATGCTGGCGATATTCTTGTAACCTGTACTGACGGGCTTATAGAATCTCTGGATGATAGCGGAACTCAGTATTCAGTTGAAAAACTTAAAAAAGTTGTGCTTTCACATGTTGGTGAAACTGCTAAAGAAATCTCAAACCGTGTTAAAGATGATTTGAGAAAATTTATTGGACAAAATCAGCAGTACGATGACACAAGTCTTCTTGTTGTTAAAGTACAGTAAATCAGGAAAGGAGCCTAAATATGGAACTGAAAATAAGAAAAAATGGAGATGTTTACATTATTGATGTAAATGGAGAAATGGACCTTTATAATTCATACAAGCTCAAAGAACTTGTAATGAAGATGCTCGAAAAAAATGTAAAAAACTTTGTGATTAATCTTGAACAGGTTGACTATATTGACTCTTCTGGAATTGGTGCTCTTATTTATATCTGCTCAACAATAAAGAAGATGAACCTTAAGCTTGCTATTTCAAATATTCACGGTTCGGTAAAAAAAGTTATTGAACTTACCAAACTTATGGGATACTTCCCTATTGCAAACAGCGTAGAAGAAGGACTCTTGATGGTAAAAGAATAATTTTTACTTTCGTGTTATTTATAATTAAAAAAGGAGATTTTTATGGAACAGGAATTTAAAGAACTCAGATCTGATGAAAACGATCCTTTGTTCGACAAAACAAATATGCTTAAAAAGGAGTTTCCTTCTGACTTCAGACAGATCCGTTACTTTACATTGCTTATTGTGCAGTCTGCTCCAACAGAAATAAAAGAATTGAACCTTCTTGAACAGCAGATTTCAGAAGTAATAAAAAATGCTGTTAAACACGGAAACCACTGTGACATAAATAAAAAAGTTACAGTATGGTATTCTTTCAGTCCAACACATGCACACATTATTGTTCAGGATGAAGGTGAAGGTTTTACAGATCTTGAAAAATGGAATGATTTCAATAGAAAGCGTTTGGATTGTCTTCATAAGAATGATTTTATGGAACTTGCGAATTATGTTTCTTTCCGTACAAAGGAATCAGACAGTCAAGATGGTGGAAACGCTCTATTTGCTGCTCTTGAATACTGGAACGGTGGATTTGTATATAACGGAAAAAAGAATGCCGTTGCAATGTTAAAAAAATATCAGACAAGACATAATTCAATCTCCAGAGATGGAGAATAATGATTTATTATTCAATATAAACTGCCCTGTAGAGGGCAGTTTTTTTTTACAACAGTAAAAAAAAATGCTTCACATTTTTTTGTGAAGCATTTTGGAGATGGCGGGAATTGAACCCGCGTCCGAAAAAGTAATCCAATTACGTCTACAAGTTTAGTAATGCGAGGTGGTTGTCGGGAGCCGGTAGCAGCATTACAAGCGTCGTCTCCGTATTCTATTTAAATGTCATCTTTACCGAACAGACACAGTAAAAACCAAGTTCCTGTTTGTGACAGAACATTCCGGTGTTAGGAACAGCACCCCGAAAGTTCCGCGCAAGGCAGACTAAGCTGCGAGAGCGAACTGTTCAACAGAAGATTCTTCTTCTTCTCTACGTTTTGCAGTTATTTTTTTGTCAGTTTAAAGGACCTTCACCCTTACCTGCAGTAAATGCATTCCCAATTCCGTCGAAACCGGGGCATCCCCTAGATATATTCTGAATATACTAAATAAATTTATAATCGTCAATTAATTAAATATCTATTTATAATCTCCAGGTTTTACTTTATCCAAAGTAATAACAAAAGGACTTGAATATACTTTTTGCCTGAATTCTAATGAATTTACAACTGAGGAAGACCAAAAATCTTCCTTTGTGAATACTGAACCCGAAGTTGTTGCATCATTCCAGACCATAAAGTAAAGCCAGCAGGCATTATCTTGTTTACAGCATATTGGATCAGGAATCCTACCGCATTCAGACAGACAAACCATTTTATTACCGTCTGTAATATTTTTTGAAAGTAAAAAGCTTAACTTTTGACTTGAATGGTCATTGGAATAAATATCTTCACCCACTATATCGACATAATCATCTCCAGGATACCATTTTTCATTCTGACCGTTCCAAATCCAAATCAAATTATCAAGATTTTTTTCTTCTGTAAAATATGTATACATATATTTATACAATGCCTTATACGCATCTTCTCCACTAGCCCCCCACCAGAACCATCCGCCACTAGCTTCATGAAGAGGTCTCCAAAGAACCGGAACTCCAAGATTCTTTAATCTTCCTAAATGTTTTGCAATTTCATCCAAATCTTTTTTAATTTTTTTAAATGAATCAGCCTCCATATTTAGTTTTCCATTTTCAAAAGGAATTCTAAAAGTTGTTTTATCCGTATAAAACTGATTTTCTTTTCCAGCCCTCCAATGCCAGCAAAAAGCAACCAGCCCACCTTTATAACCTTTATACGAAGTATCATATTTATAATCACCATCCCACCATTTTAATGCTTCTTCAACCTGATTAAGCCCATTTCCCTGCCTGTTTGTATAATTCATAAAATCAAATCCATAAATAACGGGGTACGTTTTTGTATCCTTATAGATTCTTTTTAACATATCAGTTGAATCACTCCATGTAAGATCCATCTGACCCGAAATTATTTTATTCCCATAAACTGATGTCAGATAATCCATTACTTTTTGAGCTTCCGCAGATTTTATATTCTCTGAATAAACAGAAAAACCAAATAGAACGGTCAATACAAATAAAAACATCTTTTTCATTATTCACCTCACCAAATAAAGTAATATTTAACTAAATTATTAATCCAATTTACTTAATTGTCAAACAAATTCTAAATACATATTTTTGACTTAAAACATGCAATTGCGGGAAACCCAAAAAATCATTATACTACTCTAATATAATTAAATTTAAGGACGGAAATATTATGGCATTGGATGAAAAACTACAAATTATTAGACACAGTTGTGCACATGTTATGGCTGAAGCAGTTCTTAATTTGTATCCCGGAACAAAAATCTCTATTGGACCGGCTATAGAAAACGGTTTCTATTATGATTTTGATTTTGGAGAAACCAAAATTTCCGATACCGACTTTCCTGCCATTGAAAAAGAAATGAGAAAAATCCTTGCTGGAAATCATGACTTTGTTTGTAAAGAAGT
>JABUUX010000204.1 GCA_021442965.1 Treponema sp. | reverse complement strand
CGTCCGTTTGTACATGAACCGATATAAATCTGGTTTACTTTTGTGCCTTCCATTTCTTTTATTGTTTTTACTTGATCAGGTTTATAACCGTGAGTACAAACAGGTTCCAGAGAAGAAAGGTCATATGTCAGAACTTTTTCAAATTCTGCATCGTCATCACTTCTCCATTTAGAGTAATCAGCTACGGCATCTTCTTTTGATTTGTATTCGTCTTTTATAAAATCCCAAAGATAATCTACAGTTTTTTCATCCGGATAACAAATTCCTGAAGTTCCGCCGGCTTCTACTGCCATGTTACAGAGGGTCATGCGTTCTTCCATACCGAAGTTGTCGATAACAGGTCCTGTAAATTCAACAACGCAGTTTGTTGCACCGTTTACTCCAATCTGAGAAATAAGGAACAGGATAACGTCTTTGGCATAAACACCCGGTTTTAGAGTTCCATTTAAAACGAATTTCAAGGTTTTTGGTTCACGGAATGAACAAACTCCTTTAAGAATTCCAACTTCCAAATCTGTTGTTCCAACGCCTGCCGCAAATGCACCGAAAGCACCGTGAGTACAAGTGTGGCTGTCTCCCATAATTACTGTAAAGCCCGGGCGTACAAATCCTTTTTCAGGAAAGATTGCGTGGCATACACCGTTAGCACCGATATCAAAAAAATCTTTAATTCCCTGTCTGAAGGCCCAATCACGAAGTACTTTACTCTGTGTGGCTGTTTTTGAATCTTTTGAAGGTGTTACATGGTCAATAACGGCTTTGATTTTAGTTTTGTCAAATACTTTGTCTTTTCCTCGTTCCATAAGATCATTAATGGCAATAGGAGTTGTTATTTCATGACAAAAAACACGATCCAGTTTGAGAACGTATGTGTTTTCATATGGAGTGTCTACGAGATGTGTTTCAAAGATTTTCTGAGCAATTGTCTTTCCCATAAAAATTATCCTCTTTATAAATACTGATTTTCTTTAGTATAATTAAAGAGACAGTAAAAGTCTAGTTTTATAAAAAATTAGAATTTCTTTACTGTCAATTTGCATCACTTACCTGATTAATTGATTTTCTAAGAATAATCCTTTGTATATAATTACTGATTTTTTTTCTAAGAGGAACTTTGTGTACTTTTTTCATTTCCTTTAAAGCCTCATCTAAAGGAACATCATTCCCATATTTTGTTTTAAGTTCGTGCCAGTATTTTATAATCCAAACGTATAGGTCGCTTTCTGTTCTTTTCTTGAATCTTTTCATAACTTTTCTATCTTCAAGAAAGTGGATTACAGGCAGATATACTGTCTGGAACCAGGATGTTATGGCTTCTTCCATTGTTATTTCATCCTGTCTGTTTTGATTAATATAATATTTATGTGTAAGAATATGATTGTAAACAAGATCATATTTTCCTGGAGTAGTAAAATCCAGAACCCAGTAATCTGTAATATCTCCGAAAGAAGTTTCCATGTAAAATGTTCTTTTTTCAAAAAGAATAATCTGTCTTATAAGGTCATTTATGTTATCTGCATTTTTTATTTGAAGTTCACTTTGAAGTGTTACTACCTCAGCATCAATAAATTCTGTTCCACGTGATTTTGCCACCGAGACTCTGTGATTCCCGTCACGAACAAAATACAGGCCTGCAATTTCATAAACTTTAATTGGTGGAAGATCAATGAACCTGATTGCAGCATCATCAATCTTTTCCCACCTGGCTTTTAGATGTGAACTTTTTGGAAAGAAGTTATTATCAAAGTCTTTGTACCGACCTTCACTTCCAACTATTTTATTTATAGGAATTGTTTTCATTCCAACGTAAGTTTCTGCACTCGGTTTAATAAGACTTTTTACATCGTTTAAAGAAATGAGCTTTGCTTCTTCTGGATTCAAAAGATGCTGGATTTCATTGAAAAATGCTTTATTGCGGGCTTTCAAAAAATCTTCTTCTGTCTGATCATTTTGTACTAAATTCATAAATTTCCCCTCCCGATATTTTTGAATTTTTCTTCAGTAATCGGCAACTCTATGATTGTGTGAGCATACGCATTAACTACTGTGGTTTCAAAATATTTACCTATTCGTTCTTCCCGCATATCGTATAAATGTATATGTCCGTGAACCATATAGGTTGGTTTGAATTTTGAAAGGAACCAGTTAAAACAGTCAAATCCAATATGGCACGGGTCTTCTTTGTCATGAATATGGCGGGGTGAAGCATGAGTAAGAAAGATATCCAGATATCTTCCGTATTTTAATTTGTTCATAATAAGATGTGGAATCATTTTAAAAAGTTTTTTTCGCATCTGGCGTTCTGTATATTGATTCTGACCGTTATTGTATCTTACAGAACCACCGGCTCCTGCAATTAAAAGTGGTGTTTTTTTATGAGTGTTAGGATCAATGTAAGAAAGATTGTGATCTGTCTTTGAACAGAATTTCAAGTATGTTCCGCCGTGAGAATGACTTGAATCGTGGTAATGTTTATAGGCTTCAACTCCGGTGCCTTGAACAAGACCTGGGTGTTCATAATATACAAATTCTTTAAGATTATGATTTCCAAATACAAAGTAAGTTGGAAGATTAAATATAGAAACAATGAAATCTATATAATCCATTGGCAAATCACCCGCACACAAAATCATATCGATATCTGGGAACAGTTCCTTTGCATTTTGATTATAAATCATTGGATCTATCTGATCCGAGACACACAGTATTTTCATTTACTGTGCCTGTTTGCCTGCTGCTGTAAGCAGTTTTTCAAGTTTTGCTTTTTCAATTAATTCTACAGGTCTTCCTTCTGCAAATCTTTTTGCTGTATTGGAAAATCCCGAAGATGAAAAAAGGAATCCCTTTACAGAGTTCAAAGACTTCATTTCATCTAAAGCTGCGTGAAGTTCATTTTCTTCGATTGGGTTTGGTTCGCGATAGAATCGTATAAAAATAATCTGCTTTCTAACACCAAGCATAACTTCAAATTTTTTGTCAAACCCTGTAATCTGGCAGCCCCATTTTTTCTTGTCACAGGTAACAACCTGAAGATTCATTGCTGTGTTACATGTGTTTTTGCATATAAGGATAAATTCATCATCATTTGTAGTAAGATAATCCTTCATAAAATCATTAGTCTGAAGGTCTTTGTATTCATTTAATTTTGAGGCTACATCACGGAATGCTTTATTTCTTCTATAAATGAATTCCCACTGTTCTATGGCTTTGTCAATTTTTCGGATTTTTTCATAAGCTTGTGCCAGAAAATATCTTGCATAAATAACTTCGTTCATATTTCCCTGTTTATCAAGTTCTATGGCTCTTTGAAAATCCGGGATAGCGTTATCGTAGCGGTTGACCATCATGTAACAGGTTCCCCGTTCAATCAGTGCTTTTAATTTGAACTCAGGATCCCGCTGTGCATTTTCAAATGCCTTAATGGCTCCGGGAATATCTTTCGAATCCTTAAGAATTTTTCCAAGATAATAATATGAAGAATATGTATCAGGACTTAATTTTAATGCTGTGTCTATTTCTTTTTTTGCTTCTCCAAACTGTTTTGTTCTGTAGAGAAGAAGTCCAATTTCAGCGTGAGCTTTGGCATGCCGTTTATCTATAATTACTGTTTTTTTCAAAAGTCCGAGTGCAAGGTCATAACGTCCTATACTTTCATAAAGGTGTCCTGCCTGATAAAAATTTTCAGCCGTATGAGGATCAAGTTTTGTAAGAAGCAGAAATTCTCTTAATGCTTCCTGAGTTTGATTTGATTTTAATAGGAGCTGTGAAAATTCTGTTCTGAATTCAACTTCTTTAATCTGCTGACCGAACAAAGCATTTTCGTTTACAGATTTGTATTCCATTATGGCGAGTTCAGGTTTGTTGTCTGCAAGATAAGCTTTCCCAAGATAATAGTGAATTGCAAAGTTCTTGGGGTTTTTCTGAAGAAGCTGTTTTGCCACTTTTATGGCACTTTGTGTTTTCCCCTGTTTGATAAGCTTAGGTATGTTTTCAATTCTTTTAGGGTTAAGTGTGTTTTTTAAAATGATGATTAACAGACCTATAATTGCTACAGGCAGAATAATCAGTAATGCAATAAATACCGGACTCACTCTAAATCTCCAAAATGTCTCTTTAATTGAAAGATTAATGAATTTATGCCAAAATGTCATTATTAATATAGTAAAATCTATAATAAAACTTTTGTGGTAAAATTTGTTACCCGTTTAATCTTTTTTTGTTTTGTAGTGGGGGATTTATGAAGAAGATTTTTACGGCATTTCTAATTTTTTTATCCGCAGCATTTATTTGTGCACAAGCCTTTAAGTCTGAAGGTGAAACACTTTTTATGCAGAATAATCCATCAGGTGCTGTTCTTCTTCTGGAGAGTGAAATTGCTGCCGGAAAAATAACATCTAATTCTTATAATTTTTTAGGACTTTCTTATTATCAGCTTGGAGATTTGACAAAAGCTCTGGAAGTATTTCAAAAAGGATTAACTGTATCCGGCACAAATAAAAAAATTCTTGCCTTTAATGCCGGTAATGTATGCTACGCATTATACGATTACTCCAAAGCGATTGAATATTACACTCTTGCCTGTAAAGCTGATCCTCGTTATTCACAAGCGGTTTTAAATAGGGCAAATGCTTATCTTATGAATCAGGATTTTGATAATGCTATAATTGATTATGAACGTTTTCTTGTTATGGAACCAGAAGACCCTCAGGATCCTAAAATTATTGAATTGCTTGCTCTTTTAAGAAAAGAAAAAATACGGCTCGAAGAAGAAAAGAGACTGGCAGAAATTGAAGCTGCCAGACTGGCAGAAGAAGAAAGATTATTTCAAGAAGAAATGGCCAGGCTTGAAGCAGAAAAAGCAGAAGCTGAACGACAAAGACTTGAAGCTGAAAAACTTCAGCGAGAGGAAGAAGAACGAATAGCGGCAGAAAAGCGTGCTGAAGAAGAACGAATAGCAGCAGAAAGAAGGGCAGAAGAAGAA
>JABUUX010000119.1 GCA_021442965.1 Treponema sp. | reverse complement strand
GATGGACGTTGGGGAATGATGGCTCAGCAGTTCCAGACATCTCCAGAGCAGCTTGAAAAAATGATTGTAGCTTCAGGGCAGACAAAAGCCGGAATGCTTGAACAGTGGGCTTCTGAATCAGAAAAAATGCTTAAGAGTCGAATTATAGTTGATGCACTTCTTAAAGATAAAAACATCAGTGTTACTCCAGAAGAGATTGAAAATGAATATGGTAAGATTGCCGAAGAAGGTGGAATTACTGTTGAAGAAGTAAAAAAACACTATGATGATGCCCGTTCAAAAGAATATCTTATTGATATGGTAAAAGAAAATAAACTTTTTGATGAACTTTACAAAGAAGTTAAAGTTTCA
Organism: Treponema sp.; assembly: GCA_021442965.1. Next base: position 4,680 of record JABUUX010000119.1, on the reverse strand, counting down.
AAAGGTGATAAGATGACATTTAAAGAACTTTTTGAGGCTAAATAAGCCGGGAAAATAATATGCATCGGGCTGTCCTGAAATTTAATGGACAGCCTTTTTTTTAGAAATACTACACGTTTTATTGATTTTTTAGTAAATTAAAATATATTCTTAAGTACATAAGATTATGTATATTGGAGACTTTATGAGCGAGAAAATGTATAACATGCCTTTTGTTATTGAAAGAACAGGAAATGGTGAAAGATCCTATGATATTTATTCAAGACTTTTAAAAGACAGAATTGTTTTTATTGATGGAGAAATAAATGATACTACAGCGGATCTTGCTGTAGCTCAGATTCTTTACCTTGAACTTGAAAACCCTGACAAACCTATCAGTATTTACATCAACTCACCGGGGGGGAGTGTTACAGCCGGTCTTGCCATTTATGACACAATGCAGTATGTAAACTGCGATATTGAAACAGTATGTCTGGGACAGGCTTGCAGCATGGCCGCAATTTTATTAGCAGGCGGAACAGAAGGAAAACGCTATGCACTTCCATCTTCAAGAGTTATGATTCATCAACCATGGGGAGGAGTTGAAGGGCAAGAAAGTGATATCTCTATACAAGCAAAAGAAATTATCCGATTAAAAAAATTATCTATTGAATATTTTGCAAAACATACAAAAAAAACAGAAGAACAGGTTGCTCATGACTTGGAAAGAGATTTTTTCATGAGTGCAGCCGATGCCAAAGAGTATGGCATCATTGACCACGTGATGGTAAAACGTTCTTCTTCAGAAAATAAATAATATTTAAGGAAACTGATTTTTATGAAACGTTTTCAAAACGACAGATTCTGCTGCTTCTGCGGTAAAAATGAAGACAAAGGAAGAATTCTTGTTGAAGGTCCTGCTCCAAATCTTTTTATCTGTAATAAATGTGTAGCTATATGCCAAAGTATTTTAGAGCAACAACAGGATGGATATACACCTATTGAACTTTCTGAAGTTCCTTCTCCTAAAGAATTTAAAGAGTACCTTGATCAGTATGTAATTGGTCAGGATGAAGCAAAAAAAGTTCTTTCAGTTGCTGTTTATAACCATTATAAAAGGCTTTCTGTTTTACCTTCAGTAAGAAAAGATGATGATGTTAAAATTGAAAAGTCCAACGTTCTTCTTATAGGACCAACTGGAAGTGGAAAAACTCTTCTTGCAAAAACTTTGGCGCAAAAACTTCAAGTTCCATTTGCTATTGCAGATGCTACTACTCTTACAGAAGCTGGATATGTAGGTGAAGATGTTGAAAACGTTCTTTTAAAACTAATAAATGCAGCTGACGGGAATATTGCGGCAGCGGAACATGGAATTATATTTATTGACGAAATTGATAAAATTGCCAGAAAAAGTGAAAACACTTCTATAACTCGTGATGTTTCAGGAGAAGGCGTTCAGCAGGCTCTATTAAAAATCATTGAAGGCACTGTTGCAAATGTTCCTCCACAGGGAGGAAGAAAACATCCTAATCAAGAAATGCTTCAAATTGACACAACAAATATCCTCTTTATTCTTGGAGGTGCTTTCGTTGGACTTGATGAAATTGTAGAAAAACGAACTCAAGGCCGATCTATGGGATTTGGTTCAAACATTGGTCAAATGTCTTCAGAAGATAAAGTAAATCTTCTTCATCAGACAACTCCAGATGATTTGGTAAAATTTGGAATCATACCAGAACTTATAGGTCGTATGCCTATAACTGTGGCCTTAAAAGAGCTTGAAGAAGAAGATCTGGTTCGTGTTCTTACAGAACCAAAAAATGCAATTACCAAACAGTTTGCTGCATCTTTTGCTATTGATGACACTGAACTTTTATTCGATAAGGATGCTATTCGGGAAATTGCATGTGAAGCTATTCGTCAGAAAACAGGAGCCCGAGGTCTTAGAACAATAGTTGAAAAATTGCTTATGGATGTTATGTTTGAAGCTCCAGATATCAAAGGCAAAAAACGTTTTACAGTTACAAAAGATATTGTAAAAAATAAAAACCCAGATATTATTTCTAAGGTTGTAAAACTTTCACTCCCTGATGCATCGGAAGCCTCATAATGATTTATCTTGCTAAAGTTGGAGAATTAACACTAAAAGGGACAAACATTCAAGTTTTTGAACAACTTTTAGTCCGCAATGTAAAGAAATATCTTGAAGGCTGTAATGTAAAAGTAACATGCAGAGCTGGAAGAATGTTTCTAGATTGTGAAGAAAAAGATTCTGAAAAAGTTGAATTTGCATTACAACATCTTATTGGAATTACAGGCTGGGCAAAAACAAGAACATGTAATAAAGATATTGAATCAATAAAAGAATGTGTTCTTGAAGAAGCAAAAGTTTCTAATTCAAAAGGTGCCAGAACCTTTAAAATTGATGCCAGACGGGCTGATAAAAAATTTCCTCTAAATTCATATGAAATTTGTTGTGAAGCAGCCGGGCCTGTTGAAAGTATCATGAAAGTTGACGTTCATAATCCAGACGTAATAATTTATGTTGAAGTTCGCGACACAACTTATGTTTATTCTGACTCAAACACAGGATGTCGCGGACTTCCTGTTGGAAGTTCAGGGAAAGGTCTGCTTCTTCTTTCTGGTGGTCTTGATTCTCCTGTTGCAGGATACAGAATGCTTCGACGTGGTATGAGAGTTGAATGCTGTTATTTTCATTCCTATCCATACACCTCTGAAGAAGCTCAAAAAAAAGTTGAAACACTTGCAGAAAAATTGTCTTATTATGGGATAAATACATATCTAAATATAATTCCATTTACAGAAGTTCAGATGCGTATAAAATCTAAAGCACCTGAAGCCTGGTCAACACTAATGCTTAGAGTTTGCATGATGAAAGTGGCTAACATGGTTGCAGATAGAATTGCTGCCGACTGTATTATTACAGGAGAAAGCCTTGGTCAAGTTGCAAGCCAAACTATTGAAAATATGGCTGTAACAGAACACTTTGCAAACTATCCCCTTTTACGACCATTGGTGGGATTAGATAAGGAAGAGATTATCAAAACAGCTGTTGATATAGATACATATGAAACATCAATTCTGCCTTATGAAGACTGTTGTGTTCTTTTTAGCCCAAAACATCCTGTTCTTAGAGGTCGTATTGAAGATGCAGAAGAAATTTATAAGAATATGGAAATCGATGAACTTATAAAGGAAAGTTTTGAAAAGCGAGATGTAAAAAAATTTAGTGTTCAATAATTAAATCTTGACAAGCTTCAAAAACTCTTCTTCATTTATAATTGGTATCCCAAATTTCTGAGCTTTGATATTTTTGGAGCTTCCACTTTCTGTATCATTCGTAACAAGATATGAAAGATCTTTTGTAACAGAAGATTTTGCATTTCCTCCGGCATCTTTTACCAGATTCTCTGCATCCTGACGTTTCATAGTTTTTAACTCACCTGTAAAACAAAAAGATTTTCCAGAAAGCTTTCCTCCACCAGTTTCCTTTAGTGTAATACAACCATTATGAATAAGGGACAGCATTTCATCTTTGTTTTCATTTAAGCCTTCACAAATCGTACGAGCTGTAATTTCAGCAAATCCATAACAGGAAGAAATATTTTCTTTTTTAGCATTCAAAATCTTATCAAGAGTATCAAATCCTGAATTAATCAGATTTTCTGCCATCGTTTCACCAAAACCTTCAATATCAAATCCAGCAAGAAAAGTAGATAACTTTAAATTTTTATGAGACTGTATTGAGGCAAAAACTTTTTCAGCTCCAAGACTTTCCTTTCCTTTTTCAATTGAATCATCCTTAAGGAAATATGGAACCAGGTCTTCCACTGTCAAAGAATAAATATCAGATATACATTTGAGTCTTTTATCTTTAAATAGATTTTCTATCAATGTAACACCAAAATCTCTTATATCTACAACCTGCTGCCATTTTAACAGCTGATGTAATATTCGTTTCTCACAAGACTTATTTGGACAAAAAAGTCTGCTTCCTTCATCTATAAGTTTTGTTCCACAACATTCACAATTTTCAGGATAAGAAACTGGAGTTGTATCAGCTTCATTTGCATTTACAACGCTCATAATTTTAGGAATTATTTCTCCACGCTTAACAACAACAACATGACTTCCAATCTTTATACCAAGTTTTCTCATTGTGTCAGGATTTGCTAATGAAGCTCGTTGAACTTTTGTTCCGTTTAATTCAACCTCATCAAATACAGCTACCGGTGTATAGGTTCCCCCAGAAATGCTCCACTCTACCTGACGCAAAACTGACACAGCTTCTTCAAGACTAAATTTAAAAGCAATTTGTCGGTCCGGACGTGCACGATAAGCATCTTCCAAATTTATACTTTGCTCTTTTATTACTAACCCATCAATATCATATTCCAGAGTTTTACGTTGTTCCATTACGTATTCTCGGTATTTGATTACTTCTTCAGCATTCTTACAGATACAAAGTGGCGAAGTTTCAAAACCAACAGAGCGAAGCCACATTATTTTTTCACCTTCAGTTTTAAAAGGTGAATTACCTTCTGTAACAAGTGCATCGTATGTTATTAATTTTAAATATTCACTTCCATTCCCGTCTTTTCGTTTCATAAGACCGTTAGCAGCATTTCGGCAATTTGCTTTATCAGAAAAATGCTCCTTATGAACACTATGGGTCATAAT
>JABUUX010000297.1 GCA_021442965.1 Treponema sp. | reverse complement strand
CGGCCTCCAGGTTATGAGCCTGGCGAGCTGCCAACTGCTCTACCCCGCGTCGAATGTTGCAATATACTACACTAAATGTTGTATTCTGTCAATAAGACGCTTGAATTGCTAAAATTTAATTTTATAAATAACTTAGCTTCGTTTTCTTCTTTTTTCACCCTTTACCGTGCAAATTCCCCGTATTCGCAACCCACATGTCCGCACTTAATATCATCAATAAGTTCCAGATTTTTCCCACGCTTTTTGTAAAGTTTTACATTACCGTAACCATTACCGCCGTTCCAAAGCCGGTCAAATCTTTTTACACCGTCAGGGTCTTCATAATTTACAAAAATCATATCATCTTTTTTGCAACGGATTTCGGTTTCCATCCTGGCTTTTACAGTTTCCTGCATTACATGCCAAAGAATTTCATCGCCAGTCTCTTCACTTGAAAACTCTGTCTTAGTAAATGTCCAGAATTTTGAAAAATTAAATTCATACGGACTTCCTTCATACCAAAAGGCTGAAAGTAATTTTCGATTCAAAGGAATTCCAAATACTCGCGGCTTTCCGCCTCCAATGTCAAACACGCTGTCTGAAAGTCTCTTCCCGGTAACATTGCTCACCAAATCATTCGAAGAAAGCCATACCCAAGGTGTAGTAAATCCGCACCCCCAGTTTTTGTCTGCATATCCAAATGAACTTTCTTTTTTTACCGTGTAATGTCTTCCGTCAAAAGTAATATTTCCACTTACATAGGTTTTCATTCCCTGAGCATGCCAATACATCTCAAAAGCTTTCATAACACGAAAAAGCCAGCTGGTTCCATACCCTACATTGAAAGCAACATCTTTCTCAAGTTTTAAATCCCACTCCATTGAGCCAGAATCGCACATCATTCCTTTTGAGCTTTCTGCTTCTTCGGGACTAACTTTTATTTTCCCTGTAATTCTGTTTTCTTCAGCTGAACATTCTTCGGCAAAAACTCCAAAAGGCGATTTGTTAATTTTCACATCACTTAATGAATAAAATCTGTGAAGCTGTTTTTTATTCTTTCCCCAGGCTCCAGCCTTCACCATAAGATATGTTGGTTTAAGATTTTTTTTCTTTGCTTCATCGCTCTGAGCAAGAACAGGATTTTCACCTTTTAAAGCAGGGTTACAAATAAAATACTCTATAAAAAATGGAACTTCTTCGCCTGTTTCATCATCTGTTGCTGTAAAGGAATGCCACCACCAGTCATATCCGCGTTTTGCAAACTTTCCGTCCAGCATAAATCCATTTTTACGTAAACTTTGAACATTGAATCCTTTCTTTGACATAAAACCACCTTTGCATATTCCTTAGTGCAACTAATCCTTCTTATCTAACTCATTACATTTTGCGGGAATCCCGTCTATCAGTTCCTTATTCCCGGCATCAACATATTTTGTAAGTTGTCCCATGGCATTATTAGGATTTGCAATTACACCAGGACCTGCAATACATCCACCTTCGCAAGCCATAACCTCAATCAGATTCGGACAGTTCGGCGGGGCTGGCATTTTTCCGGCATTAATTTTTCCATACATTGCAAGCTGAGCCATTCCTTTTTTATTCAGTCCGTTGATTACTGTAGGTCTTAAAATTTCCGGATTCTTTAATCGCGTTTTGATACTTGCAAATACACCACCGCTCTGCGCAAAATTTCTTCCGCTTGATGTTGGTATATATTTTTTGTTTAAAATCTTTTCATCTTTTACTTCCGTTTTTTCCGGATCAATTTCTTTGGCTATAAAAAGTGCTTTTACTTCTTCTACACTTAATACATAATCCACCATTGGATCATCCAAACCTTCCCTGCGCTTTGCCAGACACGGTCCAATAAAAACAGTAACACAATCTGGATCAGTCTTTTTTGCAATCTCTGCGGTGTAATGCATAGGACTCCGAGTTTCTGAAATACACGGAATCAAATCAGGTACATGCTTTCTAACCGCCCGAACATAAGCCGAACAGCAGGAAGTTGTCATAAGCCTGTCGCCCCGTTCCATTCGCTCGGTAAATTCTTTTGCTTCCTTATCGGCACAAATATCTGCTCCCACAGCTACTTCCAGAACGCTTGTAAATCCTGCATTCATAAGAGCCTGTTCCAGATTGACTGAATCTACCTTGAACTGACTTGCAATAGCCGGTGCATACAGAGCCGTTACTTTTTTTCCATTCATAATATGCTTCAAAACATCTACAATCTGACTTTTATCCATCATGGCGCTAAAAGGACAGCTTCTCATACAGTTTCCACAGAAAATACATTTATGAAAATCTATTACCTCTCGTCCTGTTTCATCTTTTGTAATAGCACCAACCGGGCACGACTCTTCACACGGAACCGGAATTTTTATAATTGCGTGATACGGACAATTCTGCATACAAAGTCCGCAGTTTGAACACATATTCTCATTTATTTTTGCATGATGATTTGTAATAGTAATAGCCGATTTTGGACAGTTTGTAGAACAAGGGCGGGCCAGACATCCCTGACAGGCATTTGTTACCAGATATTTTGTATGAACACAGGCATGGCAAGCTTCGTGCAGAACAGTCAGAATTGGCCATGTAGGACTTTCTCTTTCCAAAGCTTCGGTAGCAAAATCTTCCAGTGCGGCATCTTCATCCATATTTTCTACAGCACAACCAAGTCTTGCAATAACACGCTGTCTTAAAATTTCACGGTCATGATAAATACAGCAAGTGTACGGTTCGCGGGTTTTTGGTGCCATCTGTTTTGGAATATAGTGCACACCTTTTTTTAAATTCCCTTCCAGCTGTAATTTGATAATGCGTATAAGAATCTCTGTTTTAATTTGATTTGCGTTGTTATTAATATTCAGCATAAATGCTCCGTAAACTTTAATGTATTTATTATAGTGGAAAGTGACTTTTTATTTAAACACAAAAAAAAAACGCGCCCCGTAATGGAACGCGTCTTATTTTCAGTCTGATTTATTTAGCAGCCTTTTTCTGTTCACTTGGTTTTTTCTTTGCTTCCAGAACAGCCTTCTTCATTCTTTCTAAAGCATTATCTATGTCATTTACCATCATAATTGGCTGACCGGTTGCATCCAGAACATCACGCCACAAAGAACCTTCAGGATCTACTGCATTACGATGTGCTGTTACAGCTTTTATTGGAAGGTGAACATATTTATCGTGAACAAGTCCAATTACCATTTTTGTCTTTCCTGCCATGGCTGCATGAACAGCGTTGTTTCCAAGTCGTTCGCAATATACAGAATCAGAAGCAGTTGTAACTGCAGCACGAATCTGATAGCCAGGGTCAATATATTTAAGATTGATTTCTGTTCCCTTTTCTTTAAAGTATTTGTTAATTTCATCACGAAGGTAAACACCAATGTCAGCAAGCTTTTTATTTCCAGAAGCATCAGTTGCACCGGTACTCTGAAGAAGATCCTGTCCTGCACCTTCAGAAACAACAATTACAGCATGACCGCGTTTTTCAAGACGTCGTTCCAAATTTGCTAAAAATCCGTTTTCCCCCTGCATTTCAAAAGGAACTTCAGGAATAAGAACAAAGTTTGTTTCGTGAGAAGCAAGTGCAGCAAATGCTGAAATAAAACCGGCTTCACGTCCCATAAGTTTTACAAGACCGATACCATTAATCTGCGAAGCAGCCTCCATGTGGATAGAAGCAATTGCATCTTTTGCCTGCTGAACAGCTGTTTCAAACCCGAACGAACGATCCATGAACATAAGGTCATTGTCTACAGTCTTTGGAACCCCTACCACAGCACATTTAATATGACGCTTTTCAACTTCGCAGGCAATGTCATAAGAACCGCGCTGAGTTCCGTCACCACCAATAACAAAAAGCATATTGATATTATCACGTTCCAGACAGTCTACAATATCACTTACACGCTGTCCGCCACCACGACTTGTGCCAAGATATGTTCCACCAATTTTATGGATTTCATCAACATTGTAAGGATCCAAATCTATTGGGGCATATCCTTCTTCAGGGAAAAATCCGTGATATCCATAGCGGTATCCTTTAATTGTTGTAACACCGTAACGTTTGTTCAGACAACGTACAATTGCACGGATAACGTCATTCAAACCAGGACAAAGACCTCCACAAGTACAAATTCCTGCACGAACATGTGTCGGGTCAAAATAGATTTTTTCACGAGGACCTGCTTTTTCCATAAGGTTTGTGCAGTCCATCGGTTCATTTTCTTTTGTGTCAAAAACTGTTACTTTACTGCGAATAAATGTATCATCACGAACATAATTGGCTTTGTAGTCGCCCCATGTTTTTGACAGTTTGATTGGTGAATCTACAAGGCATTCACCAAGGTTTTCAATTGTAAAATCAAATGTTTCCTGTGACATAAAAAAGACTCCTGATAATTGTTTTATTATAGTAGAAATTTAATGTGTTAAACAATGGAGTCATTCTTACCAGCGACCCGAAGCTCCGCCACCGCCAAAGTGTCCGCCACCGCCAGAAAATCCACCGCCGCCAGAGAAGCCACCACCTCCAAAATGTGTACCACTGAATGTATTATGTGATGTTCCTGTTCCGGATTTATGAACTTTTGGTCGCGGGCCTCTTCTTCCACGAAGATTCCACAGAATAAGAGGAATCATTCCTTTTCTTGAAAGTATTCCCGAGAATACAAAACATAGCCATATTAACATAATGATTGCAGGAATAAGACTGTTCTCGCTCTCTTCCTCATTCAAAACAGAATCTTCTATCAATTCAGCATTATCGGATGCAACACCGCCTATATTCATTACACCGTTTAAAATCCCTTTGGAATAATTACCGTTTCTGAATTCCGGGATAATGACATTTCGAATTATCAGACCGCACTTTGTATCTGTAAGTGTTCCTTCTAATCCGTATCCGGTTTCAATTCTGACTGCCCGATCATCATAAGAAACTAAAAGCAGAGCTCCGTTATCTTCACCTTTTTTTCCAAGCCCCCAGTTTTCACATACCTTCAGCGAGTAGGCTTCCAAGGACTCTCCTTCAAGACTTTTTATTGTAAGCACTGCAATTTG
>JABUUX010000003.1 GCA_021442965.1 Treponema sp. | reverse complement strand
TTGTGCCAGAGAGGTGTTGTACTTGCCATGTATTCAGGACTTGCAGCTGTTCCTCCAATCAGTTTGAAGTTTGCAAACTTAATTTCAGGGCGGTCTGTATCCTGGTCTACGTTTATAAGACGACTTGCATATCCTTTGTTACCGGCAGCATCAGTTGCAACTGCATAAAGGGTATATGATCCTTCCTCTGGAAGAGCTGTTGTTACAAAGCCTTTTTCAGCCTGATTGATATAGCTTGTATAAGACCAGCTGTAAGAGGCACTGTCATCAAATTCTGCTTTAGCCTCTGTAATTGTGCCGGATTTATAAGAACTCAAATCTTTAAGTTCAACAAGATTTGCTTTTGTATCTGTTCCAATATTATTGATTACAACTTCTTTTACTTTAGAAGTACCTATTTCACTTCCAACAGGGGTTCGGTAAAGTTCCACTTTTGCAAGTGAAGAAGAAAGATCTTTTGTGTTTCCACTGAAGGAAATTATTCCGTTTACAGGAGATGCAACTTCGGTCTGTCCTGAAACTTTCTTTGCAGGATTAATGATTGTAACAATTGGAGCATCGTTATCGTAATTTACGGTTACACCAGAAGTTTCAGATGTATTTCCGGCGTTATCTTCAAGCACAGCCTTAATTTCGATACTGTTATTAAGATATGTTGTGCCGTCAGAAGCCATGTATTCACCGATTGCCTTTAAATCTGCAGCCGGGATTTCTACAGTATTTTCACCGTCAACAGGAGTTGTTACAGTGTAAGATTTTGTTTTATCTTTTACTGTTCCTGACTCAAGTTGTTTATAAAGAACATCCACTCTTACAGTTTTAAGTTTACTCAATGTGCTCTGATCTGCAGCACTTACCTTAACTGTTACATCCTGACTCTTACCGATTCTAGTACCGGTAGAAGGAGAAGTAATAAAGCCTGAAGGTTTTGTGGTATCTACTTTTGCAGTCAATGCCGGGGCTGTAGCGTAACCTTTGTTTCCGGCTTTATCTGTTGCACGGATATAGATATAGTTTGTTCCTTCTGGAATAGAAATCTCTTTTTCCATACCTGATGTGTAAGTACCAAGAGAACTCCATAAGTTATCTGTAATTTGAGATACATCACTTACGGCAGTACCTGTTACATAGTAAGAAACTTCATTTGCACCGCTTGTTGTATCTGTAACTGTTGGTTTAACTTTTACTTTGTTTATTGAAGTCCAGCCTGTTCCAAATACTGTAGTTGTACCAGGTTCATAGAAACTGCTTGAAACTGCAGGAGCTGTTTTATCTATACAAAGAACATAAGGTACAGAAGTTTGAGCCTTATCAGCACCGTCTGTTACTGTTACAGTAATTGTCCAGTTTCCTTCTGTAAGTTCAGATTCTGAATATTCTACTTCCCAGTTTACGCTTGTACTTTCTGTAATTGTTGCAGTCTTTTCTTTTGTTACTGCACCGTTTACAGCACTTACTTTTACTTCAGACACTTTATAAGAGTCCGTTGAAGTTCCAGAAATATAAATTGGATATGCAGATTCATAAGAAGGATTTGCACTTGCAGAACTTAATGCTTTTACAGTTCCATTTCCGCCTTTATAGTTTACAGTTCCTACAACAGGATATGCAGCATCCACTTTAAGTGTATTTGAAACTGCCGCTCTAACGTTTCCATATGTATCTACGGCAGAAAGTTTAAGAGTATTTGTTTCGCCTTCCGGAAGATTTGTAAGAGTAAAGTTCCAGCTTGCAGTTCCGGTTGCTTTTGTCCAGCCTGCACTTGTCCAGCTTGTTACTGTTGTTGTGTTTGCTGTCGGAACCGTTTTACTTGAGTCTGTTGTATAGTAAACTCCACTAATTACAGAAGCATCATCTGCCGTTCCAATTACTTTTACAGTTGTACTGTTCTGCCATTGTGTAAAGTCAGGAGCGGTAATTGTAAGCTCAGGACCTGTTACATCGTGTTTAAGAGTAACTGTTTCTACAGTTGTTTTTGCAGACAAATCTTTTGCAGTAAATGTAAGTGTAAACTCACCTTCAGAAAGACCTGCAATAGTTTCTTTTGGAACTGACGTGCTGAATGTTCCGGCAGCTACTTCTGATGTTGTAAATGTCTTTGTCCACTTTGATGTTCCGTCTTTATCTTTAAGAACGATTACAAGAGGAGCTGTGGTATCAAGCCCCACTGTATCGCTAACTGTTCCTGTCAAAGAAAGATCTGCATCACCTTTCTGGTTGTAACCGTCATCTGTTACTGCAAAGGCTGGAGCTGTTACATTCAAGTTTGGAGCCGAAGTATCTACCATAACCTGGCGGCCTGTTACAGTTCCGTTTGTTGAACTGTTATATGTTGTTCTTCCGGCGTTGTCTTTTACGCGAACATAAATATAGTGTGTTCCTTCATCAAGGATTGTAGCGCGTGTTGCAGAAACAGAAAGCCAGTCTGAAGAAGCTACAGCATTCAAAGCAGTTTCTGTCATTGTGGCTGCAGTTCCAATATAGAATTCCTTAGCAGAAATTCCAGAGCCCTGTCCGTCATCTGCTGTAATGCCGATTGTAATGCCGTTGTAATCTGCCCATGTACCGCCAGACGCAAAGTCTTTTGTAGTATCTTTTGTCTGTTTGTACGTTACAGAACTGATTGTAGGTGCTGTGTAGTCTACAGAAATTGTGTAAGAACCTTCTGTAACTTTTCCGGCACCGTCTGTTACTGTTACTTTTACAGTCCAGTCGCCTTCTACAGAAAGGTCTTTTCCACTTCCAACAGTAAAGGTTTTTGAAGCCCATGTCTTTTCGCCGGAAGCATTTACAGCTACTGTATCAGATTTTGTTGTCTGTCCGGATTTTGAAATATCAACTTTTACAGTTGAAACTTTATAGGTATCACTTACCTTTCCGCCAATTACAAGATCAGAACCGATGTAAACTTTTGTTCCTGAAACCAAAGGATTTTCAGCTTCTGCACCCTGCTTATAAGTAGTATTCATAATTACAGGGAATGCAGAATCCATCTTTACAGTTTTTTCAAGAACTGTATCAGTAACAATTCCATTTGAATCTACTGCACAGATTTTAAGTGTATTTGAGTCACCTTCAAAAATGTAATCAGCGTCTGTGGTGGCAGCATCTCCGTTAAGTGTAAGGCTCCATGAACTTGTACTGGTTGCCTTTTTCCATCCGGCATTTGTCCATGTAGAATCATTCAAAGCGGCAGAGCCTGAAGTAGGTTTTGCAGCACTGGACTTTGTTGAAAACCATACAGCACTTACAAGGCTGTCATCAGTTGCAGTACCTGTTACACGAACTGTCTTCTGATTCTGCCAGTCGCTGAAGTCAGGCGAAGTTGTTTCAATAACTGGTCCCTTTGTATCAAGACGGATATTTCTTGTTACCAGAGTTTCTTTACCTACAGAATCTTTTCCAGTAATTGTGTAAGTATAAAGTCCGTCTGATGGATTTGAAGGTAAAGCGATTTTATAAATTTTCTTTGTTTCTGTATCTGTTGTTGCTGTTTTTGTTACAGTAACATCAGCATCATCTTTCTGAACTTTAACTGTCAAAGGATTTGTAGAATCCAGTTTATATGTATCTTCTACAGTAACTTCCAGTTCAAAGCCTGCAGTCTGAACATTTACAGCAGCAGTGGAAATTGTTGTTGAGCCTACTTTTGTTGTTACTGTAGGCTTTGCATAGTCTACGTCAAATTCAGCAGAAGAAACGCTGGTCATTCTGTTATCTGCATCATCTTCTGCAAATACATAAAGAACATAACTGCCCTGAGTAGATGTTGTATAATTCAAAGACCAGTTTCCGCTATTTAAAGTTGCTTTTGTCCATGTACTGTCTGGTGTTCCAGACGGAACTGTTGGTACAGTATCTGATTTTGAAAGTACTTTATAGTAAACGTTTTTAATAGCACTTCCGGCATCATTTGCAGTTCCGTTAAAAGTCTGCTGTGCATTTGTAGAATATGCGCTGTCAGCTGTTTTATTTACAGGAGATTTTATATCGATAGTTGGAGGAAGTGTATCTTTAAATACTGTAACACTCTGGCGTGTTTCGTTTCCTGCATCGTCTTTTGCAACAATAATAAGGTTTGTATTTCCTTCTCCAAAACTTGCTGCCTGAGCCTGAGTAATATTCAATGTAAATGCATGTGTTGTACTGTCAATGTCATCTGCTCCAGCAGAAACAAGGATATTTGCATCATTAACAGAATCTTTATAAACAACAACAGCATTAGTTACCGGGAGTTTTACACCGTCTTCACAGTATCCTTTTACAGCAATCGCAGATTTTCCAACTACAGTTCCTGCTTCCGGTTCAGTTACCTGGAGTGTCGGCGCTGTTCCGTCTACTGAAATATAACGGCCTGTAGAAGAAGCAAGTCCTATGTTACCGGCATTATCCAGTGCTCGAAGGAAAATATACTGCACACCTTCTGAAAGGTTCATGCTGTATTCTCCGCTTGAACCGCTTATTATCTGAGTCCAGCCTGTAGTTGGCACTGTATTCTGAACAGTTCCAAATGCGTATTCAATGCTCTGAACACCTGATTCACTGTCTGTTACAGGATTTGCAGACGGAATACTGATTGTCAGGGCATTTGATTTTTCATAGCCTGTAGATGGGAATTCGGTGGTTGACCCCTTCTTGTAGAATTTATAACCTGTTCCAAATGATGGCGCAACTCCGTCAATCTTATAAGTAAATTCTATTTCGTCACTTTCCAGACCGTATTTATCTGTAGCCTTATATGTGGCAGTTACTGTTCCCGAAGTAACTGTAGCAGGAACGGTAATCTTGTCTGTAAAGCGTCCGGCAGAAACTTTACTTGTAATATCTTCTGAAGGAACATTTGTAGAACCGTAAGAATACTTTCTTTCAAGTTTTAAAAGTTTTGAAGTGTCCACTGTTCCATCTATAGTTACTTCAGCCCCTGCCTTTTTCCAAAGGTTACTCTGTGTAGAAATTGCAAGACCAGGTTTTCCTTTTGTTACAGCAACAGGGAAACTGATACTTCCTGTTGTTCCGGAATTATCTTTTGCAACAATTTCAATCTTGTATTTTCCTTCACTAAAGGCTCCGGCATTAGTCTTTAACGGGATACTAATTGTAAC
>JABUUX010000231.1 GCA_021442965.1 Treponema sp. | reverse complement strand
TCCAATGGATAATTTCATCAAAGATGGACGTTCTTCAAAATGTGACCGTATGGCTATGGCTATTGGAAGTGATGCAAATGAAGCAGTTCTTAAGCGTTTTATTGAAGGAACAGAAAATCCTCTTTTCTATGCAAAAGATGCTTCATCAATGCATAAGTTCTTTAAGTTTGTAACTATGAGCGTAGCTACAAGAAGTCATTCTCAGAATCCGAATGTTATTATGAAAATTGAACCGCCTAAAGAAATTGTTGAACCTGTGGCTACAATTCCAGATACAGGAAGCTACTGGTAATACAAAGGAAAAAGGCGAGTTTTATGAAAAACTATCTTGTGACATGGTACGGCATTACAGATTTTAGATCATCATTGGGGTTTGAAAAAAGTGGCCCAGTTTTGGGAGCTTTAGCAGACGGTGATTATACCGATGTTATTGTTCTTGGCTACACAAAACATGATGACAGCATTTCAAGAGAAGACTTTGTTTCCAAATTGAAGGATGTTCAGGCTTCTGAAGATGCGGATTCGAAATTCAAGTTTACTTATGAATATGCAAACTGTACTGCCGCCCACAAGCACTTCATAAAATATATTGAAGGGAAAGTTGCCGAAATGGGGAAAACTGTTTCGGTAGGCCTGATTCCAGTAAATCTTTCTGAGTTGAATGACTCAGAAGGAATTTATTATGCTGCAGTTCAGGCCCTGCAACATATTGTAGATTTGCATGAAGAATGCCGTGTTTCAATTTTCCTGAGTCCAGGAACTCCATTGATGGCTTTTTCATGGGCTTTGGCTGCTTTTAAATTTCCAGGACTTTCAAAAAGGCTTATTGCAAGTTCGGATCCACGAAAACCTCCTGTTTCTGTTATGCCACCAAAAGAATGGCTTGCATGGAACTCAAAACAGAACCCAAATCCAAAAGATGAAAAAAAAGCTGAATCCTATGATGTAATCTATACATTGTTTGGTGAACAGAGAATACCTGCCTTACTTGGAGTGAATCATTTTAATTGTAAAAAACACGTATTTGTTTCATCAGGAAATTTTGATGCAGAATGTATGAAGCAGTTCATTCCTGAAGGATGTGAATTCGCTCAGCTAAAAGCGGCCCCTTATAATCCAAGTGATGTTTTTGAAAAGATTATTGCTGATACATCAGAATTGCCATGGGATGCGAGAATCGGGTTCAACCTTACTGGTGGAACAAAATTGATGTATGCCGGAGCAATAAATGCATGCAGAAAACTTGGAGGAGTTCCTTTTTATGTCGGAGGAAAGGAACTAAAGATTACATATCTCAATGATTTTGAAACTGAAAATCTTAAGCCAATAGAAAAGGTTGAGTCTTTTATTTTATTGAACAGCAATGGATTAGGTATTTGCGATCAAGGACGTACTGGTGCTGATGATGAAGATTCCATTGGTATGACCGAAGAAATGTGGAAAGTCCGTGAAAAGCTCAACTATGTTTATAAAGATATTCAGGAAATGAACAAGAGAGAGTGTTTTTATTCGCTTTCTATTGAAAATCCACAATATCTAGAAATATTGCCTTTAGCAGACGGTCCATTTTTTCTAAGGACAAAAACGATTGATTATGCATTTGAAGATGAATCACAGTTCAGTACTTATATCAAGGGAGGTTGGCTTGAAGAATATGTATATAACCATCTTTATCCCCTTAAAGAAAAGGGAAAACTTCTTGATATACGTCATGGAATAAAAGTTGATTTTAACAAAACAACTTCTGAATTTGATTCAGACCATTATATTTATCAGGAAATGGATGTTGTATTTACAAACGGGAAACAGCTATTCATTGTTGAATGTAAATCAGGTCGTCCGGAAGTAGAACATGTAGAGAAGCTTTCAACAATTACGCGATATTATGGTGGAATTGAAGGGAAAGGAATTCTTGCATATTCAAGAACTCCTGATTCTGATATTTTGGAAAAGAAAATCAAAGAGACACCAAACGTTGAGATTGTTTCTGGTGACAACCTGATTGAACAGATTAAGAAAATAATTGGATGTGAAAATGATTAACGTATTAATTGATAGCTCGGGAAGTATGAGCTCATTGGGTAAACCTGAAGTAATCCAATCAATTATCAGAGAAATGCAGCTCACAGAAGGAATAGATTGTAGTTTTTTTGTATGGGGTGAAAAGGTAAATGCACTTCCGCTTTCAGGGGAAAATGAGAAAATCATTTTCGACGGAAAATCCATAATATCAGTTTTGCTGGATTTCATGAGAACTAATGAAGGACCATTTTTGCTTTTGACTGATGGATTTAGTAATGAAGATAAATCGGATTTGACTTCTTTTATCAGAGATAATACTGGGATAAAGTTCAGGGTCATTTTGGTAGGTGCTGATTCAAGAGAAATAAACGGGAAAACTTTTTTTCCCGAAAACTTAATGGCAACTGAGCAGAAAAAATATCTTTTCAGTTCTCTGGAAGTATCAGCAGCTATTGAATCATTAAACTTTTAAGGGAAACGATATGTGGAACACAAAATGGAAAGGAGCCAGTGTTGAAAGCATTGGACCTTTACATGTAAAACAGAAACTTCCAATGCAGGATTCTCATTATCTCTATTTGTCTGGAAAATGCTTTATTGCAGCAGTTTCTGACGGTTTAGGTAGTAAGTCTCATTCGGATTTTGGTTCAAAAACTGCATGTCGTTTATTTGTAAAGTTAGCAAAGAAATGGGTTTTCAAACAGGAAAAAGTGATTGAAGTCTTTGCCAGTGATTTTGTAAAAAAATGGGTTTCAAAGATTCAGAATAGCCCTTTTGAAGTGAAAGACTGTGCTGCTACATTTTTGGGAGCAATTAATTTTCAGAATACTCTTTATCTTCTTCAGTTAGGGGATGGAATGATTTCTTGCCAGTTTGAAGATGAAAAAAAGAGTGTTGTTATGTCTGATTCAAAAGAAGAATCTTTTTCAAATATGACAAGAGCGCTAAAAGAAAATGTTTTCCCGGAAGCCTGGAATATAAAGACAATTTCTTCTGGAGATTTGAAAAGTGTGTTTTTGTGTTCAGACGGGATATCTGATGATTTGCAGCAAGGAGCAGATATGGCATTTGTTTCTGAATTGACGAATCAGTATATGACAAAAAGCAGCAGAAAGATAAAAAAAGATATGAGGAACTGGATATCGAATTGGCCGGTCCCAAGACATAGTGATGATAAGACAGCAGTTTTTGTTTGCAGGAAGGTTTGAGTATGAAGAATGATGAAAAGACAGAAGTAAAAATTCTCACTGTTGTTGATATGGAGAACAGAGTTTTCCATACTTCATCTGAAATCGGCCATGGTGGACAGGGAATTGTATATCATGAAAAAGATGATATGGATATTGCTGTTAAGATAGCAATTGATTCAAATGGGGAACCTGTTACCGATAGCGATGCTGTAAGGGAAGTGTCAGAACGTTTGAATAATATCAGAAGACTTCCAATACCACGAGATATAAATCTTTCGCAACCTTTAGCTGTTTTGAAGAGTCATGCAGGATATGTAATGACATTCATGAATGGAATGAAAAGTCTTGAATCCTTCTTAAAACTAAAAGAAACAGTAAAAGAGATGCCATCATGGCTATGTGATGAGGATGGGAATTCGGTCCCTAATGCAGAGATATGGGCAAATTATTGTATTTCTGGCGGTTTGAGGACTCGCCTTCTTGCACTTTACAAGGTTTCTGAGCTTTTGGCGTCATTGCATACGAATGGTTTAGTTTATGGTGATATTTCAGCTGGGAATCTGATGTATAAGAAAAAAGGTCAGTCGATTCAAGGTGGTTTGATTGATGCTGATAATATCAATTTTGCCGGTAAAGGTAAGACATATTTTACTCCCGGGTATGGAGCTCCAGAGATTATAAACGGAAAGAATGGTGCAACAATATTTTCTGACTCATACGCTTTTGCAATAGCCGCGTTTTATATTCTTACGATGATGCATCCGTTCAAAGGTGAAAAAGTTGTTGGGGATAATGGAGAGGAAGATGATTGGGCAAAAACAGTAACGGTTCAAGCCCAGAAAGATACACGGGACTTCAAAGATGACGGAACACTGCCATGGATTTTTGATCAGGATGATGATTCCAATTCCTATGGAAGTTTCGAGCAGGTTATGGAATTATTCCTTACTCCTGAATTAATGGCTTTATTTGATAATACTTTCGGAGCAGGTCATACAAAGCTGGAATTGAGAACTCCATTAACACGCTGGCCGCTTGCTTTTGTCCGTGCTGCAGATAAGACAATTTGTTGCCCTTCCTGTGGAATGACATATTTCCATGACAATGAAAAATGTCCTTATTGTGCTTCGGCAAAAGGAGATATTTTAAAAGTCGTTACAGTTAAGGCTAATGGAAAAGAATCTGTTTTTGTTCATGAAATCGATTTTGGCAAGGAAGTTGAAATTCCTACCAGATGTTTTGAACCATTCAGGATTGGGAAAGGCGATGAACCTGTTATTGGAATAAAAAATAATGGTGCCTCTATCGAGTTGAGAAAACTAAAGGATTCCAGTGTTGTTTATCTTTCTTTTGATGACGGAAAAGAAGAAATTCTTGCCAGGAAAAGAATAGTTAATAAAGACACTATTCTTACTGCTTATTATAAAGGTTCAATGTCTGAAAAAGCTCGCATTGAAATAATTGGAGGAAGTGTATGAAATTGAATGAAATTAGATATGGTGAACACTTCCAATGTCGTATAGAACCTTACTCTGACAAGTCTTCTGCTATTCCTAAGACGAAGAATGGGAATCGTGTTTCAATAGGCCAAATGTCAAAGGACAGTAGAATTCCTGATGCTTATATTTTGGATATGAATGGTGAATTAAAGATGGTAAGAATCACAAAATGTGTTGAGTTGCCATCTTTGGAAAATCGTCTTTTATCTGGAGTTCCTAATTTATTTGAAATAACAGATCCTCTTTCAAACAACAGTTTTGACCTTGAAGTAGTTTTCTTCAGTGGTATGAAGATAATAAAGAATGAATTCATAATTAATATGACTGATGAATTATTGGATAAAGACAATCCTATTTCAGCCAAAAAGAACGGAATCAGAGGAAAGACCTTAGCAGATATTGG
>JABUUX010000150.1 GCA_021442965.1 Treponema sp. | reverse complement strand
AACTATTGATCCTACCAAAATAATTGCGGCGAGTGCGATAATAATCCACTTGAGAAGGCCCGGAAAAAATCCACCTGCGCGTCCTTTTTTTACTGGAGCTGATGATCCGTCACCGTCAAGATTTATTTCTTCATTGTCTGCCATTTCCCCTCCAGCAAGCAACACTTTAAATCATGATGATATAGAAAATTTAATTTAGTTCAAATGAACACTTTAAACTTTCTATATCATAACACTAAAAGTGTCCCTCGTCTAGAATAATTATATCTACACGCCTGTTATAAGCTCTACCTTCAGGCGTATCATTTGAAAACATCGGGCGAGTATCAGCATACCCCGCAACCGAAAACTGATTTTCATCAACACCAAAATCAGCCAGGTAATGAAGTATGTTTGTTGCACGAGCCGTTGAAAGTTCCCAGTTACTTAAGAAATCAGAATCTACAGTAACAGGCGTATTGTCCGTGTGACCTTCAATTCTAAATCTGCGTTTTTTCATATCGCTGGATTTAAAGAAATCAGAAAGTCTGAGCATTGTATCACGAGTCTGATCAATATCCAGAACAGCACTTCCTTCAGCAAAAAAAGCATCTGAAGCCAGTGTAATAATCAGTCCTCGTTCATCACTTGTAATGGAAATTTTATTTGTTTTTACATCAGGGGCAAAAAGACTTACTGCCTTCTTTTTGGCAATACTCAACGACCTTCCCTTTTCTACAGCAGGAAGAGAATTGATATTATTTCCCAAATCATTAAGGCGACCGCTTGAAAGAGACATACCACCATTTGTAGTTTCAGTTTCATTCATTTGAAGAGACTGTGTAATTGTAGCAAGCTGAGTCGGATCTATCTCTGAAGGATTGTAAAGCATTACAAAGAAACAGAGCATGAGAGTAATCATATCACCGTAAGTACCCTGCCACGCGGTTGATGGTTTCTGTGGTTCTTTAGCCTTTTTTCCCATTTATTCCACCCTAGTCTTTAAGAACATCCGCTTCGATAGCTTTTCTTGTTACAGGGTCAAGGTATGTTAGAAGTTTTTGAGCCATTATACGAGGGTTTTCACCAGCCTGAATAGCCAGAACTCCTTCAATTACCATTTCCTTTGTGCCCATTTCCATTTGATTATGTGTCAGAAGTTTTGAGGCCATTGGAGCTAAAATCCAGTTGGCCATCATAGATCCGTAAAGAGTTGTAACAAGAGCAACCGCCATGTTAGGACCAAGGGAAGATTTGTCTTCAAGGTTATTCAACATACCAATCAAACCAAGAACGGTTCCCATCATACCAAAACCCGGTGCATATCCTGCCCAACCGTTCAAAATTCCTATCCATTCCATATGACGGGCTTCACACTGATTCATTTCATTTTCCATAACAGAACGGATAATATTTCCGTCTGTACCGTCAACTACAAGACGAAGTCCCATTTTCATAAAAGGATCTTCCAAATCATCAAGTCCGTCTTCCAAAGCAAGGATCCCCTCACGACGGGCTTTTTCTGACAATGCCTGCATATTTATTACAATGTTTTTTGCACCAAAATCAGGAACCTTGAAAGTTCTTCCCATTACTTTGAAAAGACCAAGACTCTTTTTAAGAGGTGCAGAAACCATGATAGCAGCAAAAGAGCCACCAATAGTCATGAAGACAGAAGGAATATCAATCATATCTCCAATAGAACCACCTGATGTAAGAATAGACATTACAATACAGGCAGCACCAACTACAATACCAATTATTGTTGAAAAATCCATTTATAAAACCTCTTGTGCTTCAATGCCGATTTTTCTTCGGTAAGCAATTATTTTATCAATTACATCTTGAGGGGAATTTTTGACAATGAGTTTTTTTCCTGACAACATTGTAAGCGTTGTATCAGGTAAAGAGTCCATACTTTCAATCATGTGCGGATTCACCCAGTATTTTTCCCCATCCAAACGAATCACATCAATCATTTAATTTTCCCAAACTAATGAATTTCCGTCAAGTATTATTTATTTTCAATAATACTCTTCTTCATTTCCAAAATCGGCATATAGAAGAAAAAGTTTAGGATTTTTTACTTATATTGAAAAACTTCCCTATTTAACATAAAATTACAGTAAAATTAATCCTTAATTTTAAGGAAATGAAAATTAAAAGAGGTAATCCCGTGAAAGTACATTACTCAACACTCGGTCTTGTAAACACAAAAGAAATGTTCGCAAAGGCTATGAAAGGCGGATATGCAATTCCAGCTTATAACTTCAACAATATGGAACAGATGCAGGCAATTATCCAGGCTGCAGTTGAAACTAAATCACCTGTTATTCTTCAGGTATCAAAAGGGGCACGCGAATACGCAAACGCAACAATCCTCCGCTACATGGCTCAGGGTGCTGTTGAATATGCAAAAGAACTTGGTTGTGCAAACCCACAGATTGTTCTGCACCTGGATCACGGTCCAAGTTTTGAAGTAGCAAAAGACTGTATCGATAACGGTTTTTCATCTGTTATGATTGATGGTTCAGCCCTTCCATACGATGAAAACGTTGCTCTTACAAAAAAAGTTGTAGACTATGCTCACCTTTACGGTGTAACTGTAGAAGCAGAACTTGGAGTTCTTGGCGGTGTTGAAGATGATGTTGCTGCAGAAGAATCAAAATATACAAAACCAGAAGAAGTTGTAGATTTCGTTACAAAAACAGGCTGTGACTCACTCGCAATTTCTATTGGTACATCACACGGACGCTGTAAGTTCACACCAGAACAGTGTACACGTTCAGCAGACGGAGTTCTGACTCCTCCACCACTTGCATTTGACGTTCTTGCAAAAATTGAAAAAGAACTTCCGGGATTCCCTATCGTACTCCACGGTTCATCTTCAGTTCCAATGAACTATGTTCACCAGATTGAAGAATTCGGCGGAAAAATCCCTGATTCTGTAGGAATTCCTGAAGAACAGCTCAGAAAAGCTGCTAAATCTGCAGTTTGCAAAATCAACATCGACTCAGACGGACGCCTTGCTATGACAGCAGCAGTTCGTAAACACCTGGCAGAAAATCCTGGGGACTTTGATCCACGCCAGTACCTGAAACCTGCTCGCAGCGAACTTGTAAAGATGTATTCACACAAGAACATTGAAGTTTTAGGCTCAGCCGGTGCTTTGGAAAAATAAACTGATTCACAATAACAAATTGTGAACGTAATGCCCGTTCTAAAAAAATGAACGGGCTTTTTTTTTAACTTATGCTTTTTATATGCTATAATGAATTAAATATTGAAGGGGATACCCAAAAATAATTATTCACGAGGATTATATGACACCAAAAGAAATGAGAAATGAAAAACTGGCACTGCGCCTTATAAAAAATCTGGAAGCAAGGCATTTTGAAGCCTACTACTGCCCTACACAAAACGATGCAAAAGAAAAAATACTTTCTCTTATTCCATCTGACCATACAGTCGGCTGGGGAGGCTCCATGACACTGGATGCTCTGGGCATTAAAGATGCTCTTCGCAAAAAAGGACAGATTCTTTTTGACCGCGATACATGTAAACCTGAAGAACGACCTGTAATTTTTAAAAAAGCTCTTACAGCAGGAACCTTTCTTACAGGTACTAACGCCATAACTGAAGACGGAGAGCTTGTAAACGTAGATGCCGTTGGAAACAGGGTTGCAGCTCTTATTTATGGACCAGACAGTGTAATAGTTGTAACAAGTCTTACAAAAGTATGTAAAACACTGGAAGAGGCCACTTCCAGAGCCAGAAACTATGCTGCCCCTGTAAACAGCATGAGATTTCCTGATTATAAGACCCCCTGCAAAGAAACAGGGGTCTGCATGGATTGTAAAAGCCCGCAGTCTATATGTTCGGTTGTAGTAACAACCAGACTATCCAAACCTGCGGGCCGTATTAAAATTGTACTTATTGGAGAAGAATTGGGATACTAAAGAATATAGCGGCTTAAATCTTCATTTCCGGCTATATCAGTCAGTTTTGAATCTACATAAGCCGCATCAACTTTTATTGTCTCGCCAGAATGTTTATCTGCATCAAAACTTATTTCATCCAATACTTTTTCCATAATTGTATGAAGACGTCTGGCACCAATATTTTCAGCATGTGCATTTACGTCTTCTGCAATATAACTCATACGATCAATTGCATCTTCTGTTATATCCAAAGTAACACCTTCAGTTTCAAGAAGTTTTGTATACTGCATTGTAAGGCTGTTCTTTGGTTCTGTAAGAATACGCTTAAATTCATCCTTATGCAGGCTTTCCAGTTCTACTCTTAATGGGAAACGCCCTTGAAGTTCAGGAATCAAATCACTTGGCTTACTCATACTAAAAGCACCGGCAGCAATAAACAGAATATGAGTAGTATCAATAACGCCCCACTTAGTATTTACATTACTACCTTCAACAATTGGAAGAATATCCCTTTGAACTCCTTCACGAGAAACACTACCTCCGTGAGACTCGTTATGAACAGCAATTTTATCAATTTCGTCAATAAAAATGATTCCACTCTGCTGAACACGTTCTTTTGCTATATCCTTTACTTTCTCTCGATCCACCAAATTTTCAAGAGTTTCTTCTGTAAGAATTTTTCTTGCTTCTCGAATTGTAACATTGCGTTTCTTTGCTCTTCCTCCACCATTGAGCATATTTACAATCCCCTGCATGCTGTTTTCAAGATCTTCTATATTCCCGCCAGCGATTATTTCCATATTAGGTCCGCCAGATTGAGGATGAACAGTTACTTCAACTTCTCTATCCTCAAGTTTTCCTTCAAGAAGCATTTGACGAAATTTTTCTCGGGTAGAACGGTCTTCTTCATCTTTCTTAGCCTGTTCTTCTTTTGATTCTTCAGGTTTAGGATTTCCATCCCCTAAAGCAATTACGTTCCCAGATTCAGCAGGAGCTGCTCCACCAAAAATATTTCCCAATGTAACAGCACCTGATTTTCGTTCACGATTCTTTTTCTTTTCTTTCTCATTTGTTCCGGGAAGAAGAAGGTCCAAAAGTTTTTCATTTACAATATCAACTGACTGTTCTCGAAGCCCTTCTTCCATTTCAGCTTTAACATCATTTATGCCTACCGCCATAAGATCCCGAACCATAGATTCAACATCACGACCAACATA
>JABUUX010000463.1 GCA_021442965.1 Treponema sp. | reverse complement strand
TTGAGTTTATCGAAATCACCGCTTTTTAAAAACAAATAGGAATTATTATGAAAAAAACAATCATATTGATTATGAGCTTTCTGCTTTTTATCCTTCCAGTTTTTGCTGATGTAGAACTGGACTTTGGGTATATGAAGATATTGAACACTTATAGTGAAAGCTATAATTATCAGAATAAATCAAGTTTAACAAGTGATTTTAGATCAACTTCTGGAACAATGGATGGCAATACTTTTTATTTTAACGTCAATCCTTATTTTGGTTCCGGTATTCCCATGCAGGGTGGCTCTTGGTATTCAAATCTTAATATTGGTATGAATACAGGCTTTTATTTGGGCACTGCTGCATCTTTTCAAAAAAGATATTCAGAACTTACAGGTCTTACCCAGGGCAATGGAGACGGTTATGCTTATGGGTTCAGATTTGGACCTGCATTAAGATGGGAATTTTTGGAAAGCATGGCTCTTTATTTAAGACCTTCATTTGAAATTAACGTATTTGATGCAAATGCCAGTTCATCTACAAAATCAACTACTGATTTGTCCTCATTATTTCTGTGGAGTTTCAGTTTGGATGCAGGTTACAGATTTACCTTTGTAAATGCCAGAGCATTTAAACTGGGGCTAACGGCTGGATATATGTTCAGCATTGGAATACAAATGCCGTCAAACTACATAAATTCTTACAACGGTTCATTTATAGATTCCAGATTTTATGCCGGAGTTTCTATGAATCTTGGTGCCAGTGGTTATACAAAAGGGCAGAACTTAAGAAATGTTAAAGAAATTCCTGCAGCCCCTGTTGAAAATGCATATCTTTTTGATGCAGGAAAACTGAATGTAAAAGATTATGTTTTCTTTGAAAATAAAACAGGAGATGTATTGTCTGGTTTTGACCTTTATGTTTATGACTTTAAGAAAAAATCATGGAAAAAAGTTATAGATGTTTCTTCTTTAAGTCCTGATGCTGAACTGAAAACTGAATATGACGGTGCAGAATTCTACAGATATTATGCACTGATTTCAAAGGACGGTCATTTGTACAATTATTCTTTTTATGAATCAAGGCATGACCTTTATATAGAAGTGACAAAGTAAAGCTTATTCTGATTGCTTTTTATAAACACCCGGGAGATGACTTTTTTTGTTCGTTTCCCGGGTATTTTTTTTTAGCACAAAGTGACAATTCTGTTTGTTTACATTAAAATTGTCTTATTATGATTTATGGAATTTTACTTAGTCTTGTTATAGCTGTTCCAAGCTGGTTTCTTGGGAAGCTTGTGCCTGTTGTTGGTGGTCCTGTTTTTGCCATTGTTCTAGGAATGATTATTACCCTGTTCATTAAAAATAAAACCCCATTTGAAAAAGGAATAAAATTTGTTTCAAAAAAAGTTTTGCAGTGGGCGGTAATTCTTTTGGGGTTTGGAATGAACCTTGGTGTTGTAGCAAAAACAGGAGTTCAGTCTCTTCCAATAATTCTTTCAACTATTACTGTTTCTTTACTGATAGCCTTTGTCCTTTGTAAAGTTCTGAAGGTTCCATCAAAGACTGCTACTTTGGTAGGGGTTGGTTCTTCCATTTGCGGTGGTTCTGCTATTGCTGCAACAGCTCCTGTAATAGACGCAGATGATGAAGAGGTGGCACAGGCTATAAGTGTTATCTTCTTTTTTAATGTTCTGGCAGCACTTGTTTTTCCAAGTTTTGGGCGTATATTAGGCTTTGACTCTACAAGTGGAGAAGCGTTTGGTATTTTTGCAGGAACTGCGGTAAATGATACTTCAAGTGTTACAGCCTGTGCATCTACATGGGATAGTATTTTTAGCTTGGGAAGTGAAACGCTTGATAAAGCAGTAACTGTAAAACTTACCCGTACTCTTGCTATTATACCAATTACTCTGGTACTGGCATTAATTCAGGGAAGAAAGCAAAAGAAAGCGTTGATTTCTGAAACCTCAAATGCCACAGAAAATGAAGAAAATGAAGTTTTAAAAGAAGAAGCTGAATCGGGCTTTAGTTTTAAAAAGATTTTTCCATTTTTTATTCTGTATTTTATCCTTGCGTCAGTAATTACAACTTTGGTTTATAAGTTTGTTCCGGAAGGACAGGCTCTGGATATTGCAAAAACTATTTTCAGAATTCTAAAAGATGTGAGTAAGTTCTTTATAATTCTGGCTATGGCTGCCATAGGACTGAATACAAATGTTATAAAACTTGTTAAGACTGGAGGAAAACCTCTTCTTATGGGATTCTGCTGCTGGACAGGCATTACAGCTACAAGTCTTCTAATGCAGAAACTTTTGGGTCTCTGGTAAAATTATTGTAAAGAAAATTCAGCAGGATTAAATGAATATCAATCCTTTTTCTGAACCGATAGATCATGTTTTAAAAAGACTTGGTGTTTGTTCTGACAGAGCTTTTAAAAATTTTATAAAGACTCATCGGGTAGAAATAAAATCCGGCGGGTCTCTTATAAAAATTTCAGAACGTTCAGAAAGAATAGATACAGACAATGATCTTATTTTTATTGACGGAAAACTTATAGAAATTTCCAGTCACCTTTACATACTTTTGAATAAACCTAAAGGAATTGTTTCCTCCCGTGTTAGTGACAGTCATAAGACAGTTTTTAGTATTCTTCCAAATTCAATAAAGACTCATAAAAATTTTAGTGCTCTTCATATTGCCGGCAGACTTGATGAAGAAAGTCGGGGACTTGTTTTTTTAACGACAAACGGTTCCCTTTCTGATTATTTTATGAATTCTAAAACTCATGTTGAAAAAGATTATAAAGTTACTTTAGAAAAACAAGTTTCAAAAGAACTGCAGAAGGAATATATTACAGCTTTTAATAAAGGAATGGAACTTCCACCACAAAAAAAAGGACCGGGCTTTAAAACCCGGCCTTCATCATTATTGTTTTATTCTGAAACAGAGTGCCTTGTTACTCTTTCTGAAGGTAAGTTTCATCAGGTTAGAAGAATGTTTTCTGTTCTTGGAAACAAGGTTTCAGATTTACAGCGAACAAGGCTTGGTCCATTAACACTTCCCCAAAACCTTAAGGAAGGGGAGTGTGTTATTCTGGAACGCTCACAAATTATTTTGTAAGCAAAAGATTAATTAAACTTCCAGCTTTCAAACTCTATACCGTTTGTGAATACAAAACAAATATTATGTTCCCCTGTTATTTTTTCAGTAATATCAGCTGTTACGGCAGAAAAATCATCATTATCAAAGTTTAATTCGCAAAGCGGCTCTTCAGAAATGTCGTAAGTGTCTGCATATACTCTAATAATGCCGTTTCCTTTTACTGTTGCGGTAAAAGAGTCCGGGCTTTTTGAAAAATCAGCTTTTTTTACCATAGTCCAGGCACCAACACCGTCACGGGTTTCTGCAACAACAGTAATCTTTCCGCTGTCGTTTTTGAATCCGTATCCTGAACCTGTGGCAGTTTTTGAAGCCAAAGTCAGTTCAAAAGGATTTACAGTAGCAATCTGCTGCACTCCGGTTTTTGTTCCTTTTACATCTTTTATAACATCGTTATTTGTATCAAAAATAACTTCATCCAGGTTTACGTTACGGCAGTCACCTTTTACTCCAAGAACAGAGTGCATATCATGTGCCTGATACAAAAGATAAAATTTATCTTTGAACTGTTGTATATGAGTATGATTGTTTCCTCCACCAAGTCCAAAGTCTCCTGTGTTCTTAAAGAAAGAACCTTTCCATTCCCATGAGTCTGCATCCAATGGAGTTTTGCTTGTTATATACATCATGTTTGCAATAGGTTTGTCAGTCCAGTTACTGCAGTATGAAAGATAGTAAGTTCCGTTTACATAGTTCAGCTCGTTTGCTTCAAAGTGCTGCTTTGCATTAAGTAAAGAAATGATATCGCTTTCAAGACTTATCATATCTTTACCAAGTTTTACAATTTTACAGTTGTCAGATTTAGGACCACCGCCAAAAGAAAGGTATCCTTCACCTTTATCATTGATACAAACTCCAGGGTCAAAAATCCATTCGCAGTTTCCAAGTCCTTTAGTGGTTCTGCATACTAAAGGTTTTCCTATAGGATCGGTAAAAGGTCCTGTTGGTGAAGTTGAAGTAAGAACACCTACTCCGTTTCCGCCGTCTGCAAAGAAAAGGTAAAAGTGAGTAAGTCCGTCTTCTTCTACTCGTGAAGCAATAGAAGGTGCCCAAGAGTTGCGAGCCCATTTTGCAGTTTTTGTAACTTCAATTTCTCCGTGATAGGTCCAGTTAGCCATATCATCAGTAGAAAAAATAACCAGCGTATTTATGTATCCGTAATTAACTTCTTCATCTGCTTTCAGATTTTTGTACATCTGATGATCGTTGGTTGCGTAAACATACAGGCGTCCATTGTATTCTACCGCAGTAGGGTCAGCACAATATGTTGTGGCCAGTGCCGGATTGTTTTCAGTGGTTCTCTTGGTTATTACCGGAGACACTGCTATTAGAGTAACTTCTTTTTTTTGCATGATTTTTTCCTGATTTGGAGATGATGTACACGAAATACAAACACCTGCCAGAATACTTATTAAAATGTGTGATGTTATTTTTTTCATCGTTAATCGTTTAACCTAAAAAAAAAATCTTTTCAATAATTTCCAGAAAGATTACCGGAAATTAAGGAAAAGACCTTAGTATAAAAAATGATGATTATTCGTCTGTAGCGTTTGAGTCAGAATCTTCAAATACCGGAAGATTAGTTTGAGTTTCAAGTGCCTTTTTAGAGTTGATATAAGAATATTTATTTGCACCTTTTTTACTGTATCTTACACCAATTTCAATCTGGTACTGCCAAACAACGCTGTAAGGCTGGATTTTCCAGTTGGTTCCTAAGTTTCCGTAATCAAAGGATGCAAGTCCGTTAATAAGACAAGTCCAGTGTTTTGCAACAGGAAGTTCCATTCCAAGAAGCGCACCGCCACCAAGTTCAAAGTGATGGTATTCATCTGAAAGCTTGTAATCAAAATGCGGTCCCAGAGCAAAGTTAAAGCGAACATATTTCCACATATCAGACTGAAACATAATGCCAGCAAAAAGGTCTGCTCCGTATAAAAGGATTTGAGATGATATTTGATTCATACCGTTGAAAGTATGTGAAAAAGGATAATAAACAGCTGCACGCACAATGCTGTTAAA
>JABUUX010000066.1 GCA_021442965.1 Treponema sp. | reverse complement strand
CCTTGGATTGTATAGTTTTTATAAAAGTTCCTTACTGTACTTGATATACCGTGATGGATGCTTGAAATATCACTAAACCGGGCTTCACGCTTTGCCGGATGTATATTAAAGTCTACATCATGAGGATCTATCTCAAGAAAAACTGCAGCTACAGGATATGTTCCATTTGGAAAAAATCCCTGACCGCCATATTCTACAGCCTGAACAAGAGAATATTCTTGTATTTTTCTGCCATTAACAAAAATACTTATATCTTTTTTATTTGTTCTGTTAACGCTTGGTTCTCCTAAAACTGCTTTGAAAGACCATCTTCCGCTTGGATCATTAGCCTTAATTTCATAGAAAAGTTTTTCATTTTCTTTAAATCCCATTGAACGAACAAAACGTTGAATAATAGTTTGGTTCTTTTGAAGGTCAATTTTAGTTTCCCCGTCTAAAATTAATCTGAAAGCAAGATCGGGTCTGGGAAGCGTTTTTTCAATGAATGTTGTTTTGCATAAAAGTCCTTCGCTGGCAGGTCTTTTTAAGAACTGACGTCTGGCTGGAAAATTTTCAAATAATCCTTCGGCTTGAACAATTGTTCCGTTTGTTTCGGTAAAAGGTTCCATTATGTGATCTTCTGTAATGGAAGCTCTCATTTTCCAGCCGCCAGAAATAATGGAAAGTCGTGAAACCGCTGCAATTGAAGCTAAAGCTTCACCTCTAAATCCAAGTGTAGAAAGATTTAAAAGGTCTGTGTCTGTTTCTATTTTGCTTGTACAATGCGGATGAGCACAAATTTCCAAATCTTCTTTTGTAAGTCCGCATCCATTATCAACAATTCTTATTTTATCAATTCCACCGCCACAAACTTCAACAGTTATGTTTGTTGCTCCTGAATCAATGGCATTATCCATTAATTCCCGAACTATGGCATTAGGTCTGTCAATAACTTCTCCGGCGGCAATTTTTCGGGCTGTTTCTGCATTAAGGCGCTTAACTGGAAATTTGATACTCATGTTTTTTTCCGTTTAAAAGTTTGAATCCTGTCTTAAACCCTGACTTGGGGCACCGGCTGTTCCAGTTTCATTATTTGCTCCAGAGAATAAATCAAGTTCAGGCTTCATTTCAGGAACGGATGGATTAGGTTCGTTCATAAGAATCTGAATTTTACCTTCAATTTTATTAAGTTCTGCTTCAAGACCTTTGGCAAGTTTAATTCCTTCTTCGAAATCTTTAAGTGCATCTTCTAAAGAGATGTCTGACCGTTTTATTTCACTGGAAAGCTGTTCAAGTCTGTTTAATTTTTCTTCAAAATTTGTCATATATGATTCTCCTGTTTTATTTTACTAAAGCATTAAAACTACCTTTTGAAGGAGTTATTTCTATTTCCATTCCGGAAAGCACTACAGAAGAATCCCTGATAACTTGTCCGGTTAATTTGTCTCTAACCATAGAGTATCCTCGGTTTAAAATTGTTTTAGGACTTGCTTCTTCAATTATCGTTTTATGTTCTTTAATTTTTTGTTTTAAATCATTAATTTTGTCTTCTAGGTTTTCAAAAAGCTCACGTTTTGCAGAATCAAATCTCATTAAAACTGGTTGTTCTATTGCGCGGAACTGCATCTCCATATTTTCCGGCTTAAAACTTCGAACCATTAGTATCTTATTGTGAACATTTTGAGAAATATTGTTGTATAAATCATTCTTAAACCAGTTTATTTTCTGTATTAATTCTGTATAAACAGGAACTGCAATTTCTGCTGCCTGTGTTGGTGTTGCAGCTCTATAGTCGGCTGCATAATCGGCCAAAGACCAGTCTACTTCATGACCAACTGCAGATATTACTGGAATTTTTGAATTATAAATTGCTTTTACAACACTTTCATCACTAAAGGGAAGTAAATCTTCCATACTTCCTCCCCCTCGTCCAACAATCAGTAAATCGCACAAGTGGTAATGATTTGCTGTTTCTATCATACGGCATATAGTTTTAGCTGCTCCGTCTCCCTGAACAATAGCGGGGAAAAGTGTAATTGGAATATGAGGATTTCTGGATTTTACTGTCTGGCATATATCACGGAAAGCAGCTCCTGTAGGACTTGTTACTACCCCTAATGTTCCTGGAAGAAAAGGAAGTGATTTTTTATGTTCCTGATTAAAATATCCTTCCCTAGCTAGTTTTTGTTTTCTCATTTCCAGCATCATAAGGATATCCCCAAGACCTGCAATTTCCATGCGATTAATTATCAGTTGATAACTTCCTCTTGGAGGATATGAAGATATATATCCATAACAGCGAACCTTATCTCCGTTTTTAGGACGGAAAGAAAGATTACCTGTGGAACTTCTCCACATACAAACACTTATCTGACTTACTTCATCTTTAAGTGTTAAATAAATATGACCGGATCCGTTAAAATTGATTCCCGAAATTTCACCTTCTACACAAACCATTCTGAATGCCTGCTGAAGAACGTCTTTAATCTGACTGCTGATTTCTGAAACCGAAAGAACCGGAATTTGCATTTCCATAATATTACAATTTTAGATTATTTTGTGGTAAAATTAAATATCATTTATGCAAAAGGAAAAGATTTTTTTATTTAATTCTTTTATTAAGGTTCCTCTAAGAAAAAGTCTAAGGTCTCTGTTTTCTTTTGCTTTTCTTATTCCTGTTCTTATTATTTCTATAATTTTTGTATGCTTTCTTTATACAACTCTAAAAAATTGGGAAATACAGAAAGTAGAAGAATCACTTATTCAGGCTGAAAAATCCATTTCTGAAACGCTTGATACGGTTAAAAATTTTTCAGATCGAATTTATGTAAACCGTCAGCTTCAGAATGTTCTTCAAAAAAATTATAAAAACAGTCTGGAATGTTACTATGATTATACTAATATTTCTTTTTTGGATGATTTTTTAAGAAGTTATAAAGAAGTTGCCGGGTACAGGATTTATACAGAAAATCATTCTCTTCTGGATAATTCATATATTATAAAAACAACAGATATGATTGAAAATGAATTCTGGTATAGAAGAGCCTTGTCGCTGAATGGTCAGTCTTTTTGGGAATATAAAATTGATTCAATTACAAAAAAGTCTTATTTAAGTTTGATACGATCTATTGGAAATGATAGTGAATATAAAAGTGTTCTTGTTATTAACGTAAGCCCTGAACAGATTGCAAAAATCTTAAAAAATCAAGTTTATGAAACAGCCATTGCTTATCATAATCAGATTATTTTTAGTTCTGAAGACAGTCTTTCTTATGCAGAAACTCAGGCTTTGCGGAATGAAATTGTTTTTCAGCGAGGACGAAAAGAAAAAACTGCTCCATTGTATTGGAAAAATCATAGAGCTCGACTTCTTATAAATGAATTTTCTCCTGATTTGGATTCAAATTTTACTTTTACACTTATGTATATTATTCCTAGTACAGAACTTACTAGTGCTACCAGAAAAATTATTATTTCGACAGCATCTATAATTATTATTTTTATTATTCTTACAATTATTGTTCTACGTGTTTATTCTCTATATATAGATACTCGTGTAAGAAAGGTTCGGGATGAAATTCAAAATGTTGTAGAAAATAATTTTAATATACCTGACACAATTGGCGGAATGGACGAGTTTGAACAGATTTATCATTCTCTTTATCTTATGTCTAATAATGTAAAGTATTTAATAGATCAGGTTTATACCCACCGCCTTGAAAAAGAAAGAATAGCTTCCAGAACAAATGAAATCCGTTATAAAATGCTGGCTACTCAGATAAATCCTCATTTTCTTTTTAATACTCTGGAAACTATCAGAATGAAATCTTTGGCAGCCGGAGAAAAAGACATTTCTACAATGTTAAAGTTATTAGCCTCTTTATTGCGATATAACTTGAATGTAAGCGGAAAACCTGTACCTTTGTACAATGAACTTGATGCAATACAGAATTATCTGAATATTCAGCATTTTCGTTTTGGCTCACGCATTTCCTATGATATAATTACTTTATGTGATGTACAGAAAATAAGCATACTGCCTCTTTTAATTCAGCCTTTAGTTGAAAACTCTTTCAGTCACGGGCTTGAAGGAAAAGTTTCGGGGGGATTTATTTACATCCTTATTTCTGAAGAAATACCCGAGTATGGTCCTAAACTTCTGAATATCTCAGTAAAAGATAATGGTTGTGGGATTCCGAAAGAAAAGCTTTTGGAAATTAATAATGCTTTGGAAAATAAAATTTCTGATGATTATGAAACTTCCATAGGATTAATGAATGTAAATTCCCGTATAAAAATATATTACGGCGATTCTTATGGGATGACTATTACTTCAGAGGAAGGTCTGGGAACCGAAGTAAAACTTACGTTCCCGTTAATAGGTGCAAAAGAAGCACCAAGGATCGGTTAATGCTAAAACTTTTGATTGCAGATGATGAAGAAAGTATAAGAAACGGTCTCAAATGCATTGTTGACTGGGAATCTCTTGGATTTACTGTTTGTACTGAAGCAGCTAACGGAAATGAAGCTGTTCAGTCAATAAAAGAGTACTGGCCGGATCTTGTTCTTCTGGATATTAAAATGCCGGGTAAAACCGGTATAGAAGTTTTAGAAGAAATAAGTTCATATTCTAAAGCTCAAAATCTGGAAATGCCTTCCTTTCTTATTCTTTCAGGTTTTTCTCAATTTGAATATGCACAAAAGGCGTTGAATTATGGAGCTAAAGGCTATCTTCTAAAACCAGTAGATGAAGATGAGCTTGTTGAAAAAGTGAATATTATAAGCCGTGAAATTTCAAGAATACATGACAGTCATAAAGATTCAATTACTGCTAAAAAATTTGAAACACGTGAATATTATAAAAATCTGCTTTTAAATGGAAATTTAAATACAGAGGAATATTCGGATGATGAATATACTGTAATGATTTGTTCTTCAGATTTTTTTCCTAACGATGATAAATCACTTATAGAAAAATGCATTGATAAATATTTTTCTTTTTTCTCTAAAATTGAAGTTTATATTGACGGAAATACAATTGTTATTTTAAAGAATGCTCATGAGGAAGCTGTATTAAATTGCATAGAAAGATTTTATAAACACTATTCAAAAAATACATTTATTACTCTGGGACGCAAGGGTAAAGGCTATAAAGGATTAATCAACTCTTATAGGGATGCAGAGACTTATTTAAATTACCTTTTCTTTATATCGGATGTTCGTGCTATTGATTCAGATGTTTATTTTAAAAAGATAAAGGAAAAAAACT
>JABUUX010000344.1 GCA_021442965.1 Treponema sp. | reverse complement strand
ACAAAAATGGGGGACGGGAGCCCTATGGGAGGGGGTACCCACATTTTTGTCGTTGCTGGGACCCGTTTTTGACAGTTGCAATAAATTCCCGCTGCTTTTTAAGAAGGAGATTTGTTTTATGGAAACTTTAGCGTTTTATTTGTCCTATCCTTTTGTCCGCTTTGCCCTTATAGTAGGCGTCCTAATAGCATTGTGTTCCTCTCTTTTTGGAGTTACCCTGGTGCTCAAACGTTATTCTTTTATTGGCGACGGACTTAGTCATGTAGCATTTGGCGCTATGGCTCTGGCAACCGTTCTAAAACTTTCTAACAGCACTATTCTTATTATGCCGGTTACCATCATAGCTGCAATTCTTCTTTTAAAAGGCAATGCCCGCATAAAAGGAGATGCAGCAATAGCAATGTTTTCGGTAGGAGCCTTAGCATTAGGTTATCTTATTTTAAATGTATTTTCTTCCAGCGCAAATATTGCAGGAGATGTATGTTCTACGCTGTTTGGTTCTACTTCAATTCTTACTCTAAAAAAATCTGAAGTAATTACCTGTATAGTAATGTCCGTTCTGGTAATTCTATTTTTTATATTCTATTACAATCGTATCTTTGCAATTACCTTTGATGAAACCTTTGCAAAGGCAACTGGAACAAATGCAGGAGCATATAATATTTCTGTTGCTGTGGTAACAGCGGTAATTATTGTACTTGCTATGAATCTTGTGGGCTCACTACTTATTTCAGCCCTCATAATTTTTCCTGCATTAAGTTCTATGTCAGTGTTTACAAATTATAAAAGTTCGGTGATTGGTTCTGCTGTAATTTCTGTTGTCTGTGCACTAACAGGAATGCTTGCTTCAATTATGCTTTCCACTCCTGTAGGAGCAACAATTGTAGTAGCAAACATTATAGTTTTTGCTATATTTTCTCTGGTAGGAAAAGTATGCAGAAAATAAAAAAACCGAGAAATTTGTTGAGCTTGTTTTATTTATTTCCGGCCCTCTTTTTGTTTTCATGCAGTAGAAATTCTTCTGAAAAAAAATCTCTTATTCCTGAAACAGAAATTACTTTCAGTAAAAATCCTGTTCAAGTAGTGATTGCAGAACAGATTGCGGCGCAAGAGAATATTGAAAAAGTGACAGACGAAAAAAAACAAAATACTGTTTCGTCAAATGCTCATGATTTTAAGTATGATTCTGTTGATATTGATTTAACAGTAATGTCTTCTACAATGATTTATTCAACTGTTTTTCAATTTCTTATTGATTGGGAATCTTATGAAGGAAAGATTGTAAAAATAAAAGGTGACTATACTCCTTTTTTTAGGAAAGAAAAACAAAAACTTTATCATAATGTTATTGTCCGTGATGCCACTGCCTGCTGTAAAGAAGGTCTGGAATTTGTTTGGGGAGATGGAAATCATTTTGATAGTGAATTTCCTCCTTCCGGAACAGAAGTAATTGTAACGGGTGTATTTGAACTATATTACGAAGATGATAAAATGGAAGTACAGTCTATAAGACTGAAAGATGCTTCAATGGAAATACTTTAATGACTGCTAAAATAAAAAAATCTTCACTAAAGAAACGTTCTCAAAAAAAAAGAAAGTCTCATGTAAAAAAGGGAAAGGTTTCGGTTCCACGGGATAAAATAATTATTCTTTGCGCAGCTGTAATTGCTGTATGTATGATTCTTCTATTTGTTTCATCTTTTTCAGAAAAGAAACCTGTGTATGATGGAAAAACAATAGTTGAAAGATTTAATGAAAATAAGTTCAGGGATTTTGCGTCAGGGGGCGTTGCGGAAACACCACAGTCAAATACTGACACTAAAAAAGTGGCGGTATTTGACGAGGAGTTAAAGCAAGCACCCGACCCGAAACCAAAGGCTTCTTTGAAGCCTGGTGAAGGGGGACGCCCAGAAAAATCTGAAGAAATAAAAAAAGAGCCGCAAATAAAAGCTTCAGCAGTTGAAAAAAAGACTGAAGGTGTTAAAAAATCTTCAGATATAAAAAAAGAAGTTAAAAAAATTGAAGAACCAAAGACACAAAAAAATAAAACGAATTCATCCGAAAGCATTTCTAAAAATGTTGTAAAAAATGAAGTCAATTCTGTGACAAATTTTGATTTTCCAAACGCTGTGAACAGTGCCGAAATTGTAATTTTAATTGACGATGGAGGGCAGAATCTTTCTGATGTAAAAAAATTTCTGGCTCTTCCGTTTCCAATTACGGTTGCTGTTCTGCCTAAAGTACCTCAGACAAAGGTCAGTGCAGATGCTGTTCGCTCAAGCGGAAATGAACTTATGCTGCATCAGCCAATGCAGGCTGTAAATAAAAATGTAAATCCGGGACCTGGGGCAATAAAACCCGAAATGGATAATCTTCAGACAAAAAATTTATTGATTGAAAATTTACGGGAAGTGGGTCCTGTTTCCGGTATAAATAATCATGAAGGTTCACTCATTACCGCAGATGCACAAAAAATGCAGGTTATACTTCAGACTGCAAAAGAGCAGGGAGTTTATTTTTTGGATTCCCGTACAAATGTTGAAACAAAAATACCAGAGGTCAGTAAAGAAATGGGATACTGCTGGTACGAGCGAAACGGACTTTTTTTAGATAATGAAAAGACCCGGGAAGAGTTTTTGAAACAACTTAGAAAAAATCTGGATATTGCCAACAAAACGGGAAGCGTTATAATGATAGGTCATGCTTGGTCTAGTGATTATCTTCCTGATTTGATTTTGGAAGTTTATCCTGAACTTAAAGAAAAAGGATATGTTTTCACTACGGTGGGAAAATCCAGAGGAAAGAAAAAATGAAAGTTTTAGGCATTGAATCCAGCTGCGACGAAACAGCTGCAGCCATTGTTGAAGACGGAAAAAAAATTATAAGCAATGTTGTTGCAACTCAGATTCCATTTCATCAAATTTACAAAGGCGTTGTGCCTGAAATTGCAAGCCGTAAACATGCGGAATGGATTTTACCTGTTGTGAATCAGGCTCTTTCAGAAGCAAATATGGACCTTTCTGAAGTGGATGCTATTTGTGCTACAAACCGTCCGGGGCTTATGGGCTCTCTTCTTGTAGGATTAACTTTTGGAAAAACTCTGGCATGGGCTACAGGTAAACCTTTTGTTGCTGTAAATCATATGCTTGGGCATTTATACGCAGCTCATCTTGAAAACGATATTCCTTATCCTTACCTTGGACTTTTAGTTTCCGGTGGACATTCCATTATTTGTAAAGTTAATAATTTTGATGATATAGAGGTTTTGGGAACTACTGTTGATGATTCTGTTGGAGAAGCTTTTGACAAAGTTTCTAAGTTTTACGGTCTTGGGTACCCCGGAGGAGTTGTAATTGATAACCTTGCAAAAAAAGGCGACCCTAAATCAGCTTCTTTTCCTATTCCGCGTCTGGATCCTGTAGAACATAAATATGACGTTTCTTTTAGCGGACTTAAGACTGCAGTAATACACCAGTGTGATATGTTCTGGAATGAAGGCTATGAACATTCGGTTGAAAATATGTGTGCGGCTTTTCAGGAAACTGCAGTAAAAACTTTAACCGGAAAACTTTTAAAAGCTGTGGAAGATACCGGGCTAAAAACAGTAGTTGCGGGTGGAGGGGTTGCTGCCAACTCAAGACTTCGTGCCATTCTTGCAGAAAAAAAGGATTTGAACTGTATTTTTCCGCCATTAAAACTTTGCGGCGATAATGGTGCTATGATTGCAGGGGTGGGATATCATTTTTTATCTCGTGGAGACAGAAGTGGCTGGGATACTACAGCCTGTGCCCGCATTCCTCAGTTTAAACGCGGACTTGAGCAGGTTAGAAGGTAACTCTTAATTCCTTGTGGAGCGAAATTAAGAGTACGTTTTGCTTCTATAAAAAAAAGGATTTAGGCTTCAACCTGAATCATGCGTCCGCTTGAAGAATTACCGCCGCCGTATACAGAGGCTGCATTGCGGTATGGATTTCCATTTTGTACTGCACTGATTCTTGTTCTAAGTTCTACAATATGGCATTTAAGTAGTTCACGATTTTTTGCGTTCTGTTCCAGAACTTTTGACTGAAGTGTATCAAGTTCATTTTGAATGTCAGCTATTTCGCGGTCACTTTCTGAAGAAGCTTTAACAGAATTATACATTTTCTGCATTGGTACAATTACTTTTTGAAGGTTTGACAGATTTTTTACAACCTGCTGTTCCAGTTCAGTGTGTGCAACCAGTGCATCAGTGTTATCATTTTCAATGGAAGTCTGCTGTTTTTCAAGTACATTTAAATATTCCTGGAATTTGGCTCTCTGTTGTTCCAGAAGTTTTTTGAAATGTTTCAGAATAGCAACTCTTTCGTTGATTTCTTCCTGTGTTAATTCAGCCATATTTGGTCCTCCCGTTATTATATTATCAAATTCAGCCTGTTATGTTTAAAAGATTTTCAGTTTTTAAAGCTCCGGCGTTTGCTGTGCTTGCTGCCACCTGTCTCCAGGAATCCAAAAGTTCCTTCATAAGTTTCATAACAGATTCAATCTTTTCTCTGTCTTTGCGAATGTTTGCCTGGATAAGTTCTTCGTTAAAGAAAATGTAAAGCGACATAAGATTTTTTGCAATTTCTCCGCCTTTTTCCATATCAAGGGATACTTCCAGTTCAGAAATGATAGATTCTGCTTTTTGCAGGCAGATTCCGAATTTTTCATTATTTTGAGGCAGGACTTTCCCGTCCGGTTCAAAATAGTTTACAGCCTGTGATAGCTGTTTTACAGCACCTTCGTACAGCAGAACAACAAGTTTCCCCTGGCTTGCAGTATTGATGTTTGTTTTCTGGTATGCGTTATAAGCGTTAGGATACAATGTGTTACCTCCCGGGTGATATTACCCGTTTATAGTGTTTCGCTTTGATTTTCGGCAGCACAAAA
This sequence comes from Treponema sp., assembly GCA_021442965.1. The sequence continues at coordinate 337 of JABUUX010000344.1, read as the reverse complement.
CTGAACTTTAGAGAAAAAACTGATTTTTTTTGAATTACATTGAAAATCTTATTTATCTAAAGACTTTATCCTTTTTCCCTTTTTTTGTATTATATTGTAGATATAGTATTTATAATATGCATCTTGCTTCGCAAGCTGCGATACGCGCCGTCCTTGGCGCACCGCTAACGCGGAGTTTTATTGGAGAAAATATGGCTGATAAGAATGAGCAGAATAAAGAAAAAAAAGATGATGAACAGGATCCGTTCAATTTTTTTAAGTTTGAAGGTCCAACGGAACCAAAAGATGATAAAAATAAAAATAAGCAGCCTAAAAAGAAGTTTCCTGTTTGGGTAAT
>JABUUX010000255.1 GCA_021442965.1 Treponema sp. | reverse complement strand
ATATTGATAGTAAAATTGGAAATGGAATGACATTTGGTGCAGTTTTTACAGCTACTTGTATTGCATCTGCCTTCTCAACAATCATTATGGCTTTTTTTGCCAATCTTCCTGTAGCACTTGCTCCAGGAATGGGGCTAAATGCTTTTTTTACATTTACCGTTTGCGGTCAAATGGGCTGTTCATGGCAGTTTGCATTAACAGCTGTTTTTGTTGAAGGTCTTATTTTTATAATACTTTCACTATTTGGAGTTAGAGAAAAGATTATAGATGCAATTCCTGAAACAATGAAAAAATCAGTTGCTGTTGGAATCGGACTTTTTATATGCTTAATAGGTTTAACAAATGCTGGTATTGCAACTTCAAATTTTTCAAATGGTGGAACAATCATAGAATTTGTAACTCTAAATTTATCAAATAAAACTGCCTTAGTTGCGGTTATAGGACTTATTCTTACAATTGTCTTATATCTTTTGAATGTACCGGGTGCTATTTTAATTGGAATTATTCTAACTACTGTAATTGGAATTCCATTTAGGGTTACAACTATTCCAGAAGGTTGGAGTCCTGTTTCTATTCCAGAAGCTCCATTATTATTTAGGTTTGAATGGAAAAGTATTCTGTCAGTAAAATTTTTTGTAGTAATGTTTACATTTCTTTTTACAGATTTATTTGATACTTTGGGAACTCTTATGGGAGTTACACAACAGGCAGGTCTTGTAGCAGACGGTAAAATTCCAAATGCAAAACAGGCTCTTATGGCTGATTCAGTTGGAACTGTTGTAGGAGCTTGCCTTGGAACATCTACAGTAACATCATATGTAGAGTCTTCTTCAGGTGTTGCAGCTGGTGGACGTACTGGTCTTGCAAGTCTTGTAACAGGAGTTTTATTTTTAATATCACTTTTTTTTACAAATTTGTTTGCATTAATACCTTCTTGTGCTACAGCACCCGCTTTAATATTTGTTGGATTTCTTATGTTAAAGCAGATTAATGAGATAAACTTTACTGATCCAACTGATGGAATACCGGCTTTTATTACAATTGTCGTAATGCCATTTGCATATTCAATAAGTAAAGGAATTGCATTTGGAATGATTGTTTATGTAATTGCAAAATGTGCAGGAAAAAAAGCAAAAGAAATTCCAGTTGCAACCTGGGTTTTAGCAGGTATTTTTATTGCTGATTTAATTTTTGAAGCTGTTAAATAAATAAAAAATGCACTCAAAATCGAACATAAAGTTTTAGTTATTTAATTTCACTAATTGTATATTATGTTCAGAGTGCATTATTTTTAGGAACAAACTTCAATTAATAATTGTTGAAATATTAATTTTAAAGATTATTTAGAAGCCATGTTTTGAATTCTTCATAATCATTATTCATTGGAACAGCCATATCCGGCAGATTCATAATTTCCTGAAGACGGGAAGGAATAGGTGGTTCACGACCAATGGCGTCTTGAACGATATTTCCAAATTTTGCAGGATGAGCTGTTTCAAGAATAACACCAACTGTTTTTTTGTTTTCAACATCGTTATTCCATAGTGGAATATTCGGTGTAAGACCTGGATAATTATAATCACCAAGATTTGAAAATCCATTCTTTTTAATCTCTTCCCAGGCTTTATAGCCTATAGCTCCGTGAGGATCAATTACATAACCGGTTTTTGTACAGCATTCATTTATGCCGTCTTTAATTCCATCATTATCAGTCCAATATGCTCCAAAAAGCTCTCTAACTTGATCTAGTGTATACATTGCTTTAATTCGTTCATAATTTGAAGGAGCACCAACATCCATTGCATTAGCAAATGTTTCAACAGATGGACGGGCATTGTAGTCTCCAGTAGCAATCCAATCTGGAATAGTTCGATTAGAATTTGTTGCTGCAACAAAACCTGAAATAGGAGCACCCATTTCGCGGGCAATTAGTCCTGATGTGAGGTTTCCAAAATTTCCGGAAGGAACAATCATTATAACTGAAGGATCAGTTATTTTATTATCTAATGCACAACGATTTCTTACAACCAGACTTGAATACATATAATAAAATGCTTGTGGTAAAAGACGGGAGATATTAATTGAGTTAGCTGAAGATAGACGTAATTTAGCTCTAAGCGCATCATCTGTAAATGCAGTCTTTACAAGTTTCTGACAGTCATCAAAAGTTCCCTTTACTTTCAGTGCACGTACATTACCTGTAAAAGTTGAAAGTTGTTTTTCTTGAATCTGACTTATTTTTCCCTCAGGATAAAGTATTGTAACATCAATTCCTGGAACGTTATGAAAAGCACTTCCAACTGCAGAGCCTGTATCTCCTGAAGTAGCAACTAAAATGTGAAGATTAGAACCTTCATTTTTATTAAAATATGACATTACACGAGCCATAAAACGAGCACCAAAATCTTTGAAGGCACAGGTTGGTCCATGAAAAAGCTCCATTACGTAGGAGGTTTTATCTAAAGGTACAATTTTTGGGCTGAAAGTATAGGCATCCTGAATAATTGCCATTAAATCTTCATCGGGAATTTCTCCCTCGCAATAAGGCTTTGCCATTTGGAAAGCTACATCACGAAATGAAGGTTCGGGATTTTTATTTATAAAAGAGGAATCAAGTTTAGGAAAAGAAACAGGAATATAAAGTCCTCCTGTTTCCTTGTTCATTCCGGAAAGGACAGCATTTTTAAATGTTGTTTTTATAGAAGAATCGCGTGTATCTGTGTAAAGCATTTTAATCTCCACAACGCCTTTTCAGGCATAAAAAATTGATAAATAATTATATAAAAAAAATATGTTTATAACAACATTTAGTATTTGATGCTTGTTGAATTTAGTATTTGATTCTTGTTGAATAAAAACACTAATAATCATATTGTAGTATCATATTTTTGTAAGTGGATTTTTATGAAAGACAGTACAACAAAAGCAGTAATTTATAAAGATAATATATCACATAACATTAATCAGATTAAAAAACTTGTATCTGATAAAACAAAAATTTGTGTTGCTGTAAAAGCTGATGGGTATGGTACTTCTGCACTTGAAACAGCCAGAGTATGCGAAGAAAATGGTATTGATATGCTTGCCATTGCACGAGTTAGTGAAGGTATTGAACTTAGAAAAAACGGAATAAAACTTCCACTTTTATTATTAAGTTTATGCAGTCCGAATGAGTTTGAAGATTTGTTTCAAAATAATATTATACCTTTTATATTTGGCATTGATCATATTCATTCATTAGATAGTGCAGCTCAAGAATATTGTTTAAAAAAAAATATTCCAAATGATTATAGATTTGATGTTCATCTTGCAGTTGACAGTGGGATGGGGCGTATTGGATGTAAAAAAGAGGAAGCCTTAAAACAGGCAGAATTAATTTCATCATCAAAGCATTTGAAACTTTCCGGAATGGGAACACATTTTGCATTAAGTGATTGTGTTGAAAAAAACGGAGTTGATTATACAAAAGAACAATATGAATACTTTTGTGAAGCTGTTGAAAGTGTAAAATGTGGCGGAATAAATCCAGGAATCTGTCATGCAGGAGCTTCTGCAGTTTCTTGTGCATTTTCAAAATATCATTTAGATATGGTTAGACCTGGAATTATTGTATACGGATATTACGCTGATCAGGTTAATAAAGATTTTCTTTTAAAAAATGGAATTAATTTGGATTTAAAACCAGTTATGCAATTTGAAACTAAAATTTCTGCAATAAAAAGATTCACTCCTGGTCTTTCCGTATCTTATGGCAGAACGTGGATATGTGAAGAAGAAACAGACATTGCTGTTTTACCTGTTGGTTATGCAGACGGATTATTAAGGCGTTATTCACCAGGATTGAAAGTTGCAATAAACGGAAAGGAATATCCTGTTGTTGGTCGAATATGTATGGATCAATGTATGGTTAACATTGGGAAAGATAACAAGAATATCAAACTCTGGGATAAAGCAGTTATTTTCGGACCTGTTTTGCAAGATGGAGCATTACAGGATGCCGATGCACTTGCAAAACTTGGTAATACTATTCCTTATGAAGTTATGACTTGTATTAGTAAGCGTGTTCCAAGGTTTGTTTTATAGAATTAATTCCATATACCTAAAGTTTTTTTAACTTCAGAAACCAAATAAAAACTTCCTGTTACAAGTAGAATTGCATCATCTTTTGAAGTTTGTTTCATTACTTTGGGAATAAACTTAGAAAAATCATCTTCACATATATAATCTATTCCAGCTTTATTAAAAGCTTCCATAACGGCTTTTAAATTACATTCTTTAATAATTCCAGGTTTTGTAATAAAAACATGAAAGAATTTATTTTTTAATAAAGGAGCAATTTCAGAAATATCCTTGTCAGCTGCACAGGCAAAAAGGAGATTAATTTTTTTGCCTGAAAATATCTTTTCCATTGTTTCTAATGTAAGTGCAATAGAATGAACTGTGTGAGCACCATCTAATATCATCGTTTTTACATTTTCAAACGAATGAACATTATGCATTACTTCAAATCTGCCAGGAAGAACAGCGTGAGATAGTCCTTTTTCAATTATCTTTTCATCAATTTCCGGGTGTGTTAATTTAATAGCAAGCGCTGCCATACATGCATTTTCTGCCTGCATTTTGCCTAAAAGGGGAATCATTGTATCTAATGGACGATTAAAAACTGAACTTTCTATATGGATTTTCATTAGTCCCAGTTCGGAATAAGAATATTCCAAACTGTTTATCAAGTCTTTTACAAAAAAGAGAGGAGCATTTTTTTCTTTACATACTTTTTTAAAAACTTCATTTACAGAGTCACTAAGCTGGTTTGCAACTAGAACAGGAATTCCAGCTTTTATAATACCTGCTTTTTCCATTGCTATTTTTTCAAGTGTATCTCCCAAATATTCAGTGTGTTCAAGTTCAATGACATTTACACAGCAGATTTCAGGTATAATTATATTAGTAGCGTCAAGCCTTCCTCCAAGTCCTACTTCAAAAACTCCATAATCCATTCCAGCATTTCTAAAACATAAAAATGCAAATAGCGTAACCAGTTCAAACCATGTTACAGGGCGTTCACCAGGCATCTGTTCTGGAAGCAATGATTCTATTTTTGGAACTATTTCTTTTACAGATTTTTCGTATACTGATTCTTCAAGAAAAGCTTGAGGTTTTGAAATACGTTCACGAAAATCTGTAATATGAGGAGAAGAGTAAACTCCAGTTTTGAATCCATTCTGTTCAAGAATACATGAAATCATTCTGGAAACAGATCCTTTTCCTTTTGAACATGCA
>JABUUX010000080.1 GCA_021442965.1 Treponema sp. | reverse complement strand
GACTTTTCTGGTCTTTCTGTAGCAGACATCAAAACAGGTATGAAATCAGTGCCTTCTTTTGAAATTAAAGAAGAAGCTACTCTTATAGACATTCTTGTAAATAATAAGATTGCAAGTTCCCGCCGCGAAGCTCGCGAATTCCTTGGTAACAAGGCAATTTCTGTGAACGGAAATATTGAAACAGATGAAAACAAAATAATAGGAAAAGACTGCGCTCTTGGCGGTGAAATTATAATTATTCGCCGCGGAAAGAAAAAATATTACTTAGGTATGATGAACTAGTTTTAATTAAACTTAAACAAAAAAGGTGGCACCATTCTTCTGGAGGTGTCACCTTTTTTTTTGTTACTAAAAATGTCTGCAATTACACTTTGAACTGATCTATCTGACTTCCCATCGTGTCAATGGAAGTTCTTAATCTTTCGGAAATTTCACCAAGGACGGTACCACTTTCACGGATTTTTCCAGCACTTTCAGTCATTGATTCCATACACTGGCTCATTCTGCCGGCATTGTCTTCCAAATGGCATACTTCTTCAAGAATTGCCTGGTTTCCGGCAGACATTTCACGTCCTGCATTACGAACTTCAAGCGTACTGTCATTCATTTTTGAAAGAGCTTCTCCAATTTTTCCTGATTCCATATTCTGTTCATCAATAGCAACTTTAATTTCAGAAACAAGAACATCGGCATCAGAAATCTTTTCACTAACAAATCTGAATGCCGAACTTGATTTTCCTGAAACTTCAGCAACATTATCAATCGATGTATGAATAGCAGAAAGATGATCCCCAATAGTTTTAGATTCTGCCGACGAAGTTTCAGAAAGTTTTCTAATTTCATCCGCAACTACCGAGAATCCTTTTCCGGCTTCCCCCGCATGAGCCGCTTCAATTGCAGCATTCATAGCAAGGAGATTTGTCTGTTCTGCAATAGATGCAATTACAGAGTTTGCTTCACGCAATGTTTCACTCTGACTCTTGATCTGTTCAATTTTTTCATTTACGTCCATTTGAAGTAATGAACCTTCCTTTGCATATCCTGAAAGATCTCTGATTGAGCCAGCAATTTCATCCATCTTTTTATTTACTGCATTAATACTTTCTATAAGACTTTCAATAGCAGAACTTGCCTGAGAAACCCCCTGACTGTGGTTCTCAATCATTTTGTCCAAAGATTCAATATTTCCGGTAATTTCACTTACAGCACAGGCAGTTCCGGAAACACTCTTACTTTGTTCCTGAATCTGATCACAAACAGTATTAATTGACTCAAGGATTTCGCTGATGGAAGATTCTGTATTATGAGTACTGTCTTCAAGATCTGTTCCGGCTTCAATCAATTCCTCTTTCGATTCCTTTAGCCCCTTCATAATTACCTGAAGTTTCTCTGTAAACTGATTGAATCCAAAAATAACATCTCCAACTTCAGATTTTGTATTCTGTTCAATTCGTTTTGAAAGGTCAGCATTTCCCTGAGCAATATGATTTACACTTTTATTAAGGGATCCCAAAGGCTTTAAGAAAACTCTAAGAAGAACAAAAATAATAGCCAAAGCAATAATAATAGTAACTAATGTCACTCCGATAATAATCTTTTTAAATACTTCAACACCTGCATAGTAGCTGTCATAAGGTGCAGCACAAATAATAGACCATGAACATGTGTCTCCTACAGGTCCGTAAGATGCAAGCATTTTTTCACCATTTTCGTTGAAATAAGCCGCATGCCCTCTTTTTCCACTCATAAGGTTTGAAACAAATTCTTCATCATATATTTCAGAAAGCTCCCGAATATTTGTAGCTTTTTGTATATATTCTTTATTTGTATCTCCAATGATAATACCATTATCATCCACAATTGTTGCTTTATATTTTCCACCATCCGAAAGTCGGTCTACAATAACAGCAAGATAGTCTCCGGGAACAATGGCCGAAACCATATTATTGATTTTGTTTTCATTATTAAAAACCGGAACAGCATAACATAGGAAAAAGGTATTTTCTCCAGGAAGAGGAGGTGCCACAAAATCTTTTCCGTTTACTAAGGCTGCTTTTACATGCGGTACTTCTTTGCCGTACATAATGTAATTTGGTCCCATGTAAGTACCGCCATTTTCATCAAACGGTGCAATGTCTACATAACGTTCATCAATTGAAGCCAGCTGATGTGTGAGCATATATTTATCCCACAGCGAAGGTTTATCATCTTTCAGTTCTGGAAGAGCGGCTATACCATGAAGAAGTTTATACTCAGCACGGTTCATTTCATTAATTTCTACGGACATTTTATCGTAAAGACCGCCAAGTTCAGTATTAATGGACCCTTCAATCCCCATAAAGGTAGTTTTATAAGAAAGCACGCCAATTGCCCCAAGTGAAATTGAAATAATCAGAAAGGTTGCCAAAAGAAGTTTAAACCAAATTGTATGGATAAAACGCATTTTTTTCTCCAAAACATTAAATATCTCTAATATTTTAAAACAAAACACGTATATCTTCAAGAAAAAAATATAAAAAAAGAGAAAGAATATTTTTATTACATCAATTTAATTTTACTGTGTCTGAGTTAGAAGTTCGGAAATACTGAAACAATTATCCCCTATTTTTTCAATCTGACGGATAATATCAAGGAACAACAGTTCTGCTTTTACATCAGCTCCGGATTCCAGGCGTTTTCTTGCTATTTTTTTCAAATCCTTCCGCCATTTGTCAATACTTTCTTCAAGTTCGGTAGCCATAGCAAGTTTATTTTCATCCAAATGTTTATTTATATTTATGCGGATAAATTGAAGAAACTGTCTTGCAAGTTCAACATAAGGAATAAGCTGCTCCATATCCTCCTGCTGAAATTTCATCTTTTTATCAACAGACTTAGCCAAGAGTATAGAGGTGGTATAACAGTTATCACTCATATTTTCAAGTTCATCAACAATCTGAGTCATTAAAGAAAGATTATTTGTCTGTTTTGAAGTTACAGAAAGACGTTCACACTGAACAAGATATTTTACAATCTGTTCATGCATCTGATCACAATAATCTTCCGCTTTATTCAATGGTTCCAGATGTTTTTCTATAAAATCTTTATTACGTTTAGTTACTCCAATCTGAATTCGGTCAAACATCCCTGTAACAACATCGGTCATATCAGCAACAGCTTTTTCTGCAGTCATAATAAATGCAGTAATACTTTCTTTTCCGGCATGTTCCTGAAATTCAAGAACGTATCTGTTAGGCGTTTCATCAACTTTGTTTTTAATAATAATTTCTGAAAGTTTGACCAAAGGCTTAACTAAAGGAAGGAAAATACATGCAGAAAGTGCTTTGAATACAGTATGCATCATAGAAATACGAATGGCAATGTTTCCGCCCTCTCCGCCAGGAGTACAGATTGTAACAAGTCTAAGGAACGGTTTAAAGAAGCACAGAGCAATGATAGTTCCAAAAACATTAAAAAGAACATGGATAAGGGCTGATCTTTTTGCATCTGCACTTTTACCAACGGCAGCCAGAACCGCGTCGATTGTAGAACCTATATTACTTCCTAATGTAAGAGCTGCAGCAAATTCCCAGTTTACAATTTTGTTATATGCAAGTGCAATTACAATAGCACTGAAGGCTGAAGAAGAATGAAGTAGTCCTGTAAAGAAAATACCAATTACAAATCCTAAAAGTACAGAACCTATTCCCCACTCCTGAATTGGAGCAAACCAAGTAAATTTTGCCGGGTCTGTAAATAAATCTGAAAGTCCGCTTAATCCTATAAATAACAGGGCAAACCCCATAACGGCTTCGGCAATGCCCTTATATCGTCCTTTTCTAATGATAGACAAGAAATAACCGAACCCAAGAATTGGAACAGCAAAAACAGAAATCTTAAAATTAAAACCAAATATGGAAACAATCCATGCTGTAATTGTGGTACCAATGTTAGCACCAAAAATAACACCTACAGACTGTGTAAGAGTCAGAAGCCCGGCATTAACAAAAGTTACAACCATTGCAGTGGTAGCACCGGAAGACTGGATAATCATTGTGATGACCATACCGGTAAGAAGTCCTGTAAAACGATTTCCGGTCATTTTTGCAAGAGTTCGCTGCAATTTTTCACCGGCACTTTTCTGGACACCGTCACTCATCAGTTTCATTCCGTACATAAGGAAGCCTAAATTACCGACGAGAGCCAAAATCATCTTCATGATTTCTTTAATACTCATAATGTTTTTATAATAAAGAAAAACTCTGTTCTTTTCAATTCATTTCAAATCCGATAAAATGCAATAAATAATATGAAGAAACTAATTTCAATCCTTTTGGGATTTACACTTATAACAGTCTTTTTGGCATGCAAAAAAGAAAAAAATATTTCTGTTTCGGAAGAGAAAATTCTGGATATTTCAGTCATATCATCTGATGCAAAAATAAAAGATGAAAAAAATCAGTTGTGGCATTATGGCAAAAAACGAATATATGTCCTTTTTGGCTATAATTTCAATGATGAAACATTCATTTCAAATGCAACAAATCTTTTGTCTACAAAATACGGGCTAGAAGAAAATGGCGGACAAATTGTTCCTATTATTTTCCCAAAGAATTTCCGACATGGAGAAAAAGCTGTTACTGTAGATTTGTATAATCTTTTAAATGAAGACATAACCGAAATCAAAGGATTCATTACTTTAGGCGCCCCAGAAAATACTTATAAAGCTCTGGCAAAAATTCAGGATCAATGGTATGGAGAAACACCCTTCCCTGTTATCTCGCTGTTTCCTCAGGATGAAACCCTTGGTATAGAAGACACCAGTATTATTGTAATCGATAAACTTCAGACAACAGAAGATGAAGAAAGTCTTTTATCAGAAGAAACAGAAACAAAACCTATTGAAGATGCTCTGGAGATTCTTGATTCCGTTGTGAACTTTATGCTCTGCTTGGACGGAAGAGTCGCAAAAGATGAAAAACTTGGCACTTACGTAAAGACTATGCTTTCAGAAAAAAACATAAGACGTTATGCCGATTCAGACTCTGGTCTTTATGCAATCAATCATTTTGTAATTGAATAAACTTAAAATATGGAAATTTTCAAACAGTCTGACAGCGGGCTTCTTGGGAGTAATGAAGACACTCAAAAACTTTATGAAAAAGAAGAAGCTGCTATTCTGGTTATTTCAGATTCACACAGAAATAAAGAAAATCTCAGAAGAATTCTTCTGGAATACTCACCTTCCTGCGATGCCTTAGTTTTTTGCGGAGATGGTATTTGGGATTTTGTCTCTATTTTGGATGAAGCATTTTTGCTAAAAGAAA
>JABUUX010000384.1 GCA_021442965.1 Treponema sp. | reverse complement strand
CAATTTGCTTTATCAGAAAAATGCTCCTTATGAACACTATGGGTCATAATAACTTCCCCACGAATTCCGCCCGTAAAATCTTGTTTAACACCATTTATATATATTGCAGGCTGAACTCCAGACATCTTTCTTGCATTTGCTGTAATATCATCCCCTATTTCTCCATCACCTCTAGTAACTGCCCGAACCAAGTATCCATTTTCATATTGAAGTTCAAGAGAAGCTCCATCCAATTTATATTCAACCAGATACTGGTCATAAAGATGTTTCTGTGCCCATTCAAGGAATTCTTCAGGATTAGCAGCTTTTTCCTGACTTCCCATAGGCATTATGTGATGAACCTTTACAAAATTACCAGAATCAGAACCAATCTTATGGAGAACGGGATTATTAGGATCCAGCGATTTTAATTCATCCCATAATTTATCAAATTCAGCATCACTAATTTCTGCTTCTCCATTGTAATAAGAAGACTGGTATTTTTTTATAAGTAATTCAAGTTCCTGTACACGGGATGCTTCAAACAAATCCATATTTTACCCCACCAGATTAAATTTTTTCAAACATAATTTCGGTAATAACACGATTTGCATCTTTACCTTTCCTTTCAAACTTAGTCTGAGTTCGCCATGGCTGTTTTTCTGCATATCCTTCATATTTATTTCTAAGTTTTTCTGTAAGATATAATTCCACCAGCGCAAATTCAGCATAAGGCAACCAATCAGTAACAAAATAGAGATATCCACCCTTTTTAAGTTTATTAGAGAAAAGGTTGGTACGAGGTCTCTGAATCATTCGTCTTTTATGATGCTTTTTTTTAGGCCATGGATCAGGAAAGAAAATATGAAAACCAAAAATACTTTCATCATCAACCATTTTATCAAGCACTTCCAAAGCATCATATTCAATAATACGAAGATTGGATAGATTTTCAGACTTAATATGATTTAATAGTTTACCAACTCCGGGTTTATGAACTTCAATTCCTAAATAATTTATATCGGGATTATTCTTAGCTATCTGCCACGTGGCATCCCCCATTCCAAACCCAATTTCAATGACAACAGGATTATCATTTCCAAAGATTTCTTGAAAATTAAGTCTTGTTTTATCGGAGAACGGGATACACCATTTGGCAGAAAGCTCCGCATATGCTCTTTCCTGTGCATCTGTCATACGTCCAATTCTAAGAACATAAGTCTTTATCTCTCTTCTTAAAGACATTTTATCTTCTGTATTTTCCATTTTAATCCTGCATATTTAAGGAGATTTTAGGATTCTTCATACAAATCATTATTAACAGAATTTTCAAAATCACTTAAATTATTTTTTTGTTCAGTTTTTAAGGTATGTGAATTTTCATTATAAACTCTGGGCATAAGAATAATTGCACGGTTTCCATTTACAAGCAAAACATCTCGAAAATATTCACCATCGGCATATCTTTCCCAAACTTTTGAAGCTTCATTTAAGTCCTCTGTATATACGTCATAATAAGATAAAACATCATTTTCTTTAAAAACTGCTATTTTTCTTTCATACTTCTGAGTTTCCATTAGACTTAAAACTTCACTTGAGTTTTTATCACAAATTTCACGATTATAATATACTGAAAAAGTTACAGATTTTTTTTCTCCTGCAGCATCCTCATAATCAAGTAAATACTGACCTTCAATAAAGGGAAGATTTTCTGGCATTACAAAATTTGAATAGCCTGAAAATGTTTTCTTACCGTTCTGGAAATTTACAGGATTTTCACATTCCCATTCATAGCCGCTATATTTACATCTTATCTTAAATTTTTCTGATCTTCTGGCATCACTTTCTAAATCCATAAAAACGGCAAGGCGAATCTGTGGAAGAGATTCAGTATTTTCGTAATCAAAAATTACAGAACTTGAAGCACTGTTAATTTCAGGAACCGTTTGGGAACATGAAAAAAAAATTGAAAGAGAAAAAAAAGCAGGAAAAATATGTAAAAAATAATTTTTCATATTATTTAGAAATTAAAATTCAAGTTAATAACGGTAAGCTCACTTGTCGAAAACTGATTAACTAAAGATTCAAACTTAACATTTACTTTTTTACAAGCTTCATCAAGGTAAGAGAGATAATACAATCCAAGATCTGTTCCTTCTTCTCCATCAGGAAGGTCTCTGTAAAAATCAATAAGAGTTTTTTTATTGGAATCTGCAGCTTTTGCGTTTTCAATGTTCTCTTTTACTTCCTGAAATTCATCATCCTTGTTGTAAAGTGTAATAGAAAGTCTTCCTTGTTTACCAATAGAAGAAGAACCACCGCCAAGTTTCCAAGAAAGAAATACAAGTTCGTGTTTACGCTGAAGTTCTTTTACTATTTTAGCACGTACTTCAGGGTCAAACACAAGAGCACCTATATCATCAACCCCCTGATACATATTTCTGGCTTCTTTACGAATATTTGTATTTTCGTTATTCAACGCAAGTTCCATTACCATTACCGAAATGTATTCAGCAACTTTTGATTTTTCCATATAAGCATTTAAAAGATTACGGATTGCAATGAACATTTCATTTGCTCCATCACTTTTATGGAAAAGAGTAATTATATACCAGTTCATAAGGCTCAGTCTGTTCATAAATTTTTCAGACATAAGAAGGAATACATTCTTTTCTTCAGAAGTATAATCCTTATTTGACATAATACCTTTCCAAATTGGATCAAGAATTATTTTTCTGGTATTTGAAATAATATTTTCTTTATTTTGCAAAACTGCGCGAAGCTGACGGTCACTCAATTTAGTTTTTTCATCAATAAGATTTGAAGGATTTGAGCGATTATGACGTCTTACACACTCGCATTGAATCAAAGCCTGATATATTTCACGATCAAACTGCTTGTAAAGAAGTGAAAAAACAATAACTTTTGATAAATCCATTACTTCCTGACGGGAAGAAACAAATTCTGACATGGAAATCTCTATTTTTGAAATGTAATCCAAAAGTATCATTCTTTGAATTGACTGTGGAGAAAATTTATTTAAAGAAATTCCATACTCATCTACATTATCCGCAAGACGGAATCGGAGAAGTTTTTTATTGTGACTTAAAAAATTGGAAGCTCCATCTTCAGTGAGAATAACCTTAAGAGGGAGTTCAATCATAAACTTTTTGTCTGATGCAGCCATTATATCCTCATTGCTACTAACTAAAGTATAAACTATACAACTTTCATTGTAAACAGTTTATTATTGTATTAAAATAGAAAAGAATGAAATATAGGACATTCCTTGCATGCTTATTCTTGTTTTTCTTCTCATTTTTGTGCTATGCCAGGGACAAAAGCACCAAGGGCGTTGATTTATGTGATGCTCTTTTTTCACTATGCAAAGACTGCGGAATGTCCCCAAAAAAAGAAACAATTATCTCCAGTATACCAAATAATTTTCCCTATAATATCACTCTGGATAAAAAAGGTAACTGTAATGACCAGAATATTTCAAACTCAACACTTCTATTAATATTTTCTCAAGAAGAAGTATTTGAAAAACCGGATACTTTTATAAATATCCTATTAGAATTATCGGAAAGTACATATAATTTTGACATTAAAATCTTACTTTCTTATGACGGAGATTTGAATTTAGGAAATAGAAACATAACTAAAGGCTCAAAAATGTTTCTTGATTCTATTGGGAATGGACAAACTTATACAACTATATTTATAAACTTAAATCATGATGCTGACAGAATTCTCCCTGGCAGCAAAGGGTATAATGCCCCTACATGGCTTGTAAAAAATTCATACAAGGCATTCAAAGATCATAAATTACTTGGAATATTTAACTTCGGGTATATCAGCTACCTATATAAACAAAACCTTTTTAATGAAGATTTATATTCAGATTGGCTTGAAGCTGGAATCCCAAGTATAAGCATTTTTTTTGATAAAAAAACTTCGGGTGATATTATTACTGATACCATTTCACAAATTATTTCAGACTTTAATCCGGAAATAAATATTTCTTCTGACACTCATTCCATAATGATTCCTTTGATAAAAAATCAGGTATGGCTTTCTGAGTCTCTAATTACAAGAATCATTCTTATAACTGTATTTCTTTTTAATTAATTTATATTTTTTTTGTAAATATAAAAATAAATTTTGTGGAGATATTGTTCTTTTGATAATTCCTTTTTTATCTATTATAGGAATATCGACTAAATATTTTTTTGGAACTCTACTTAAAATACTTAGCCCATCCATAATACATGCATTACCTTCATATAAAATTAAATCTAATTTTTCCATTAATTTTCCAGCATTACAATTATATAAAGCCTTTGGTTTTATTGCAGGTAAATAAGGCAAATTTTTTATAGCTAATAATACATCGAAAATACCTAATGATAATCCTTGTCCTACTAAATTAGCAATTAAACATGTTAATAATAATGTAGGTAAATATTTAGTTTGTCCTGCTATTTCAAAAACCATTAAAGCTGAACTTATAGTATGAGAAAAACCAGAAAATGCTCCTGCACAAGCTGCCATAGCAAAAGCACTTTCCATATTAATTCCAAATAATTTATATAAAATATGACCATATAATCTTCCTAATAAAGCTCCAACAGAAAACATCGGACCAAATACACCACCTGGCATTGTGCAGGCTAAACCCAAAACAGTTATAATATATTTACAGATTAATGCAAGTAATAAATGCCATCCTTCTTGAGGATGTGCCCACTGTTTCTCAATCGATTCATTAGCTGAAAATAAATAAAGCATAATAGATTTGTCATTATTTCTTAATCCAGTAATAAAAAAAGTAATTGTTGATGTTATAAAACCTGTAATGGCTGCAAATTTAAATCTACTATTAAGCCAAGATATATTACTTTTTTTTCTATAATTTACTGCTTTGGAAATTAAAGTTGCACAAGATGCACCCACTGCTCCTGAAATTAATCCAATAATTATAAAATTAATTAATTTAAATAAAAAATTCACATTTACGGCTGTCGTATCATCTATTACTTGTAAATCTGTATCACCATAATACATTCGAAAAATAAAACAACTTATAACTGAACTAAAAAATGCCTTCCATAAATTTCTTATCATATAAATAGATGAAGTGCATTCTATTCCAAACAATACTCCTCCTAAAGGGCAACCTAATGCAAAAGTTATTCCAGCAGCACATGCTACTGTTAACATAGTAGTCTTAAGACTAGTTGATTTATTTATTTTTTCAAAATAAGTTATTTTCATGATTCTTGTACAAATCAAACAAGCTAAATGAACATATGGACCTACTTTTCCAACTGAAGCACCACT
>JABUUX010000391.1 GCA_021442965.1 Treponema sp. | reverse complement strand
AAAAAGTCTTTTTTTCTCACCGCCGCTTAAAGTTGAAACAGCACAATACTGTACCCTTCCTTCAAAACCAAATTCTTCTAAAAATTTTTCGGGTCTTACTATTGTGCCATCTTTCAACTCTACAGCCTGTGCCACTTCCTTTACATACTCCAGAACAGTCATATCTGTATCAGGAAAAACCGGATTCTGATTGTAATACCCAAAGAATGTATTTTCACCAACAACTACAGTTCCGCTGTCAGGCTGGAGTTTTCCCGTAATAATATTCAAAAGTGTTGATTTACCGCTTCCGTTATCTCCAAACACACCGATTTTCTGTCCTTTAGTAAAAACATAACTAAAATCTTTCAGACATGATTCCTGTTTTCCGTTTGAATCTGAAAAGCCTTTTAAAAATGATTTACTTATTTTATGAAGTTCCAGAACCTTTCCGCCAAGACGCCTTCCCTTAACTTCAAAAGTAAAACCTTTATCTGCCTGAAACTTTTCCCGATTAATTAACTGTTCATCACGCTGAATTCTGGCTTTGATTTTTGTACCCCGGGCACACGGTCCCCTAAGAAGCCATTCCCGCTCAAAGCGCAGAACAGATTCTATACGGCGTTCTGTATTTGCTTCAATTTCTGCTTCCCTTTCTTTTTTTTCCAGATATTCGGAATAATTTCCGTGGTATAGAGTAAGTTTTTTTCTGGCCAGTTCATAAATATTATTGCACACTGCATCCAAAAAATAGCGGTCATGAGTTACCATAAGGATTGCTTTATCTGTATCGTGAAGATATTTTTGCAGCCATGTAATCGTTGTAATATCCAGATGGTTCGTTGGTTCGTCCAAAAGAAGAAGTTTTGAATCTTCTACCAAAACCTGAGCCAGAGCAACTTTTTTTATCATTCCACCTGAAAGCTGCCCCATTTTTTTATTCAAATCATGAATGCCCAGTTTTGAAAGGATAGACGAAATTTGTGCTTCGTAATTCCAAAGATTTCTGTCCTCCATAATGCGATTCAATTCTTCCATTCTAAAAGCAAGATTAGGTCTTTCTGCTATTTCTTCGCAAACCTGTTCATATTCCCGGATTATTTTTAACTTTTCACTTTCTGATTTAAAAACATGATCTCTTATTGTATCTTCAGAATTAAACACAGGATTTTGAGGAAGGAACGAAACTCCGCATTCCCTGTTAAAAACAACACTTCCTTCTTCCGGTGTAAGCACACCTGCTATAGTATTCAGAAGGGTAGATTTTCCAGTGCCGTTGCGTCCAATAAGTGCCGCCTTTTCACCTTCCTGAAGTCCAAATGTAACACCAGAGAACAAATCCTGTTCCCGCCCTATTTTTTTCAGATTATTTACAGTCAGAAGAGTCATAAGAATATTATATATAGAATATTGAATAGTGAATATTGAATAGTGTAAATGAATATTTTTACGCTATTATAGAACTATGAAACGTTTTGTATTTTTTTCAGCAATTTTTATTTTACTTTCATCACTTTTTGCAGAAAATCCACTTCTTTTAGGAAATCCTTCCAAGAATGATGACTCAATCCTTTTACTTGAAAAATCCGGCTACACAGTCTGCTATTCAGATTCAAACCTTGCACCACTTTGGGTAGCATGGCATCTTGAGGAAACTGATTTAGGCGACTCAGGCCGTTCCAATTCCTTTAAGCCAGACACTGCACTTCCAAAGAACTTTTACCACGTAAAAGCTTCTGACTATCAGTATGCAGCCTATGGTTTTGACCGCGGACATGTTTGCCCGTCTGCAGACAGGACAGCCAGTTTGGAAGCAAACAAAGAAACCTTTTTAATGACGAACATGCTTCCTCAGGCTCCTAACTTGAACCGCCAGGTATGGATGCATCTTGAAACCTTTGAACGAGAAATGCTTTCAGGGGGAAACGAACTTTACATTATTGCCGGAAGTTTTGGAAAAGGTGGTGACGGTGAACGCGGTTATTTTACAGAAATCCCTGTAAGAGATAAAAACGGTGAACTTACAGGAAAATCCATTACTGTTCCTGAGTTCTGCTGGAAAATCATACTCAAACTTCCAAAAGGTGAAGATGATATTTCCCGCATAACATCAACAACACCTGTACTTGCAGTCTTTATGCCGAACACACAGAAAGTTAATAATTTCGGAGACTGGGAACAATACCTTGTTACCGTAGATTTTATTGAAGCTGTTACGGGTTATGATTTTTTTTCTGAAATTCCTGATGACATTGAAAAAGTGATTGAATCGGTTATGTATTCAAAATAAACACTTTTCTTTACAATTTGATTTATGTTTTCAGATACACATTTTCACTTTGAGCATTTTACACAGAACACTGAAATAAACGGTGCCCAAGTTCTAAGTCATATGGCAGCCTCAAACTGTTTTTTTGGACTGGATATAGGCACCCATTGTGATGATTTATTTTCCCGGCAGGCAGCAGTAGAAAAATCCATTTCAGAAATCAGTGATACAAAACTTGCAGACCGCGTCCGAAACTTTATGTATTTTTCTGCAGGAATATGGCCAGATGTAAGTGCTATTAAAGAAAGACACACTCAAATAAAAACTTTACGCGAATATATTTCAAAAGCTGCAGCAAGTTCCGATACAGATATTCTTCACAGAAAAGTCATAGCCATAGGAGAAGGCGGCATAGACCATCACTGGAATCCAAGCGGAGTTGACGGCAGATGTGAAAATGATTTTGATACAGAAATCTATAAAGGTGAAAGAGAACTTTTTGAAATGCAGCTGGAACTGGCAAAAGAACTGAAACTTCCCTTTATAGTTCACTCAAGAGACGGCTTTGAAGATACATTGGACTCTATAAAAAACATCGGATGGAATCATGGCATCATTCACTGCTACAGTTACGGGGTAGAAGAAGCAAAAGCATTTCTGAACTTAGGCTGGTACATCAGTTTTTCAGGAAGCGTAACATATACAAAAAAATCCAAAATGGATGCCATGCATGAGCTTCTTACTCTTGTACCGGAAGACCGCATTCTTTTAGAAACAGATGCCCCGTACCTGGCCCCTGTTCCATTCAGAGGGCAGACCAATACACCGGCTTTAGTAAACAATACATATCGATTTGTAGCAGAACACAGAAAAACACCTGTAGAAGAACTTTGCCAAACAGTAGATAAAAATATCCGGACTCTTTTTAACCTTAAGTAAAACAATCAGTTGACCTGTCCAAATATTTTCAGTTTCAGGCTTTTGCTATTTATTTGAAACAAGTTTAAGAATATAAAGCTCAACATATCTTGTTAAAGCTTCTTCTTCCTTAATCTTCTGCATATTAGGAGTTCTGACTAAAGTTTTTGCAAGTCCGCGAACCCTGTCTGCCGTAAAAGTAGTAGAAGAAAGAGTATTTATTACTTTTCTCATATAATCCCTGATAAGTGAATTTACATCTTCGGTAAGAGTCAGATTTGCCTGTTTTGTAATCATCTTATTCCACTGCTTACAAAGGAAGTCCAGTTCACGTTCAATGGAAGAACCTTCAGGAACAAAATCTTTAGAAATATCCTCTGCCAGTTCTGCAAGCACATCTTTCTTAGCTCTTGGTTTCTTTTTAGTACTGCCCTGTTTTTCATCTTCGGCTTCCAGCCCATCCAAAACTTCTTCAATTGATTTTCCTGTTTTTACATTATCAGCAGATGAGGAAGCTTTACGCTTTTTACCCGCAAACAGAGATGCAATCCAAGAAATAATCGGCATAGTATACCAGAAAGGAAGAAGCATTTTTGCCTGAGCCAAAATTGGAGCATTTTTTAAGAGAAGCAAATCACTGTATGGAGCAATATCATGTCCCTTAAAAATCCTTCCCCCAACCATAGACTCATCAATACCATCTTCATAAGAAAGAAGTTTAAAAAAATTGGCATTTAAAAGAGCATAAAGAACAGGAGACTTAGTCCGCACCTCTTCTTCCAAAACATCTTCAAACAATTTCTGATTTGTCATTTCCGGCAGGCGGTTATAATTCAAAAGTTCTTTATACCATTTATCTTCAAGAGTTTTTTGAATAACATTTGCAGCTTCATTACACAAGCGTACCGTATATGGCAGAATCTTTGTCTTATAAATAAAATATCTGGAACCGGAGCTCACCTTAAAAACCAAAAGACGCGGCAGCTGACCTTCTGCACTTTCTCCAGTTTCCACCTGAATAAACTTCTTTAAATCTTCTTCACTGAATTGTCCGTACAAAAGTTTTCCGCTGTTATCCTTAAACTTTAGAATCTGATCCATAGTGTAAGCATAAGGCGGATTAGCAAGCATAGTAACCAGAGTTTTTAATGCATCATCACGTCTCTGTCTGTTCTGCATTTTCTGCTTAAGATAAATATTATTTATTTCTGTAAGTTCAATAGCCTGAAGAATATTTATATCTTCCAAAGTTTTATCCTGAATCTTTTCAAAATCCTGACGGATAAAATAGCACAGCTGATTCCAATAATAGTAATCATCACTACTCAAAGTATCTTCAATATTGTCACTCTGATATTTATTTTCTACAAAGTTCTGGAAAAAATGCTGGATAATAAGTTCCTTTCCCGGATTTGAACTGCGCAGTTTTTTCAGATAATAATCATGAAATTCGTCCTTAGAAAGAATTCTGCGAATTTTCATCTTTGCAGTTTCCATAAGAACCTTTGCAGGAACGCAGGAAGGTAAAAGCATAGCAGGGCAATCATGACTAAAAAGAATAACATTCAGCGTTTGGGCTTTAGAATCCTGATGTTCCAATATTTCTTTTATATAAGTACCCGCTTCTTTTTGTTCCAGAGAAGAAAGAGGAAAATTCTTAGGCAGGTCAGAAATTACAGGAAAAGGGACAGATTCATTTTCAAGGATTTCCTTAAAACGATTTGCATATTTAATGGAAAAAGTAGAAATAGAAACAATGATTTTCTTTTTATCATGACTGATTAAAGCAGCAAGGCGTTTTTGAGAAAGACCTTCCAGTTCTGCCAGTACAGTTTCAGCAGGATCCCCCAAATATTTTACAAGTTCTTCCTGCTCTTCCACATGATGTTCGGCATATTTTTTTAAATACGCACAAAACTCATGAAAATCAATAAAAGCTGATTTTTGTTTATCTGCATAAAACCGGATAATCTGACTTAAATTCGCACTAGTTCCCATAAATAAGACCATTCCCCTTAGTCTAATCGTTTATCTTTTAATTATATCTGAAGAAACCACTTTTGTAAAAGAGAAAGGAATTTACAGCATTGTTGTAAATAATTCTTTTTATTATACTTCTAAAAATACTTATTCTATTTTTTGGAGAATCATTATGTATATTACATGTCTTGATATGGAAGGTGTTCTTGTTCCAGAAATCTGGATTGCCTTTGCCGAAACCACAGGAATCCCTGAACTACGC
>JABUUX010000321.1 GCA_021442965.1 Treponema sp. | reverse complement strand
AATCTGAATTCATCAGGGTGAATGTGAAGTTCTTCTGATATTTGCTGTATGTGAGCTTCCAGTGCATAAAAACTTTGACCGTCAATTATTTTAGGATAAATTGAAGTTGGAGGAGTTTTTGACGTTACAGCTCTGGCGTTAATATAAAGATTTTCTGGTTTGTATATATTTGTAGATGCTATTACAAGTCTGTCGATAATTTCCTGAGCAAAGGGGTTTTGTGAACCTGCGTTTACAAAAATATCGATGTTCATGGATTTTATGATTCCATCTGATGTAACTCCGGTTTTGTAAGAAACTGTGGTTTGTATTCCGGGTTTCATAAATTTTTCCTGTTCACTTTGTGTGTAAACAAGTTTTACAGGTTTCCCTGTTAAGAAGGATCCCAACGCTACCTGTGTTGCAAGAATGGCATTTTTCCACATTCCGTTTGAATACATTCCTGAGGTTTTTGTTTTATGAATGATAATTTTTTCTTCACTTATTCCCAATGCCTGATCCAAAATATTTTGAAGCAGGAAAGACCATTTTGTTGCAGTTGAAACGTGAAGTATGCCATTTTCCATTTTACAAAAAGCACCGCTTGTCTCCTGCCATAATGAATCTGCTTGTTTTAGTTCCCATGATCCTGAAAAAATGTTTACATCTTTTGAAAAAATTTGTTCTTCTGCTTTTTCAACAGAAAGTGATTTATATAACCCTGTTTTTATAATTCGTGATGCAATTACTTTTGAATCATCTTTATCAGATCTGTTCTTTGAATTCTGTACTGTATCAAGTGATGGCAAATCATTCAGTTCTTCTACAAATCGGGAAAGGTCATTTATTGATTGCCCTATGCTGATTGTGGGGTGCTTATATTTTTTTTCTACAGACTGGAAGGCTGATTCAAGAGAGTTTATGTCAAATGAGATTTCTGCTTCTTCTGCCAGAGTTTTTACTTTTTCTTTGTTACTTCCAATAACTATGCCAAGGACTTCTCCGTTGTAGGACACAGCGCCGTCAGTAAAAATTTGGACTGAAGTTCCGTTTATATCAATTTTATTTTTCCCAGGGATATCTTTTGCTGTAAAAAAGTAATAATCTTCTGGTAAATTCGGAATAGTGATTTTTGAAATATTGCCAGTAATCGCAGGACTTCTAACAAGACTTCCATAAAGCATATTGTCACTGGTGCAGTCAGAGTAGAAGTCTTTTGCTTCAAGAGAAAAAAGTTTTTCGGAAACGAGTTTCTTTTTCACTGTCTATAAACCTTTTATACATTCTATCACATAATTGATATCTTCGTCTGACATTTCAGGCCATATAGGAAGAGAAATTGTCTGTGAGTATTGTTTTTCTGCATTTGGAAAATTACTGGCAGAAAAATCAGGGTAAAGTTCTTTCCAGTAAGAAAAATGGAACAGGGGAATAAAATGTACGCTGATTCCAATTCCAAGCGACTGGAGTTTTTTTGCGGCTTCAAGCCTTGTCAGTCTGCATTTTTCATTAATTCTGACAGGGTAAAGATGGCAGGCATTTCCTTCCCCGTCTGGAGGTAGTGTTATATAATCCAGATTTTTAAAGGCTTCATTGTATTTTTCAAAAATTGCTCTTCGTTTATTATAGAAGTCTTTGGAACGTTCAAGTTGTTTTACTCCAATGGCTGAAAGTACATCAGGTAGATTGAATTTATAGCCTGGTGCAATGATATCGTATTCCCATGATGCTTTAGGTGATGTGTAACGATCCCATGTGGTGCGATCCATTCCATGAAGTCTCATAGTGGTCATTCTTTTTGCCAGTGATTCATTTCGTGTGGTTACCATTCCGCCTTCAGCAGTTGTAATAGTTTTAGTGACGTAAAAACTGAAAACCCCAACGTCACCTATGGTTCCTCCATACCCCAGTTTTGTTCTGGAGGGGAAAGAGTGTGCAGCATCTTCAATTACATAGATTTTGTTTTGTGGAGTGGAATATTTTTTTGCAAGAGCACATATTTTTTCCATATTGCACATATTTCCGGCAATGTGGACAGGAACAATGGCACAAACTTTATGTTCGCCGGATTCTGTATCTTTTTTCAGTATTTCTTCTATTTTTTCAGGGTCAATTGAATAGGATTCTTTTTCAATATCAGCAAATAAAACATCTCCGTTTAAGTGTCGGGCACAGGCTGCTGTGGAAACAAACGTGTAAGGAGTGGTAATTACTGCTTTTCCCTGTTTAACTCCACAGGCTTCCATAGCCAGAATCATGCCTGATGTGTTTGAATTGACAGCAAGACTAATGATGTTCCCTGTTTCAAGTCCCATTTTTTTTCTTTCTGAAAGACATTCCGAGTCAGTTACCGCTTTTGTAAACTGATTTTCAAATTCCAGAGTCCATTTTCCTGTAGTAAGCCAGCCTGATCTTAGAACTTCCAGAACTGCATCTTCTTCATCTTTTGTAATTGCTGCTTTGTGGAACGGAACTTTTAATTCAGCCATATCTTAATCCTTGATATTTATTATCTTCTGTAATTCTTCTTTATTTCTATAAAGATTTGACTTTCCCTGAACAAAAAAGCATATAGGGTACAAATCTTCCAGCGTTTTATCCAATTTTTCTTTCTGCCAGGGTAAATTAACAAGTTGGAGTACCTTTGCGTAATCTGTTGGTGAAGGATTTTCTTCTTTAAGCCATAAAGGTTCATCAAGACGTTCTCCAGGTCTTATTCCAGTAATTTTTATATCTATGTCTTTGTAGGGTTCAAGTCCGGAAAAACGTATAATCTGTTCTGCAAGGTCCAGAATCTTAATGGGTTCTCCCATATCCAGAAGATAAGATTTGCCGTTTTGTCCGTGTCCTCCAGTTTGAAGAACCAAAGAACAGGCTTCCGGAATAGTCATAAAATACCGGACCATATTAGGATCTGTTACAGTTACAGGTCCGCCATTTTTTATTTGACTTTGAAAGAGAGGGAGAATAGAGCCTCGGCTTCCTAAAACATTTCCGAAACGTACGAACATAATGGCTTGGTTTTTTGCTGCTCTTTTACTGGCCTCTAGAACAAGTTTTTCACACAGCATTTTTGAATAACCGTAGGTACACACCGGACTTACTGCTTTATCTGTAGAAATGAGAACAAAACGAGATACTTTATGTTTTATAGATGCATCCAGAAGATTTTTTGTTCCAAAAACATTGTTTTCTACAGCCGCAACAGGGTTTTCTTCCATCATATCAACATGTTTATAAGCTGCACAGTGGAAAATAACATCGCAATGTGTCTGTTTTATAATGTAATCTACATAATTTTGGTCTTTCATGTCGCCAATAATTGGTACAATTGTTGCTTTTTCGCCAACTCCTTCACGCTGAAGAACCAGTAGTTCACGATAAATTTTTACAATTGAATTTTCTCCATGACCAAAAAGGTAAAGGCGTTCGGCACCACCGCTTAACAGCTGACGTGAAAGCTCGCTTCCTATGGAACCACCGGCTCCAGTAATTAAAACGCGTTTTCCGCGAAGATAGTTCAGGCTTTCTTTAAGTGAAATTGTAATTGGAGTACGTCCAAGAATGTCCAATGGGTCAATTTCTCGGGCTTGAACAAAATGGGCTGTTCCATTAACGATCTGACTTACACTGGGGAGAATTTTTATGTGTTTGAAGCCTGCCTGCACTAGAAGTTCATAAATTTCACGTATTCGTTCTGTTGGGGCAGAGGGAATAGCAATAATAGCTTCATCATTATCAGTGTTTCTGAGCAGAGATGATATAATGGCTATTGGTCCCAGTACAGGAATTCCATCTATTTTTGTGCCAATAAGGTTTTGGTCATCATCCAGA
This sequence comes from Treponema sp., assembly GCA_021442965.1. Next base: position 1,647 of record JABUUX010000321.1, on the reverse strand, counting down.
AAAGCAGCCACAGTACCGAAGACTTTTTTCCTTTTTATGTCATCGGCAATGGTTCGGCCTGCAAAACCAGCACCGATAATATAAACATTTTTCTGATTAGTCATTTTCCCTACCCATTTATATTATACAGTGTTTTTTTCCTAAACTTCAATTATAAAATTCCGATGATAGAATGACGACTGTTAGAAGAAAAATAATGGGGTGTAAAATGGGAAAAAAGATATTTACAGTCTTTCTGGTTTTATTTACAAGTGCAATGTGTTTTGCAGGCCAGATTTCGGTCCAAATTGTTCAGCATAATAAAGCTTTGGATTATGTAAGTGAAGAATCTATGATAATCGAAGATGAACTTTTGAACGGCTTTTTTGATAGAGGATATATTGCTACAAATTCTTTAGCTCAAGTTTCAGACTCTGCAGAAGAAGATTCTGAACTGATGTATTTGGGATTTGGAGAAGCTTATGATGGAGGCAGTGACCTTTTTGTGCAAATTAAAGTTTACTACGATGCAAGTACAATAAAAAATGAATATGACAAAACTCCTTGCAGGTTAGACCATATTGACTGGGTAATGGTTAGTTGCAAATCAGGCGAAACTTTACATTCAAGTTCTGTCAAAGGCAGTAAGAAATTTCCAAGCACAGAAGATTCTGTGCGCGAAGTTTCCGGGACTTTGATATCAGATATTCAGAAAGCTTTATAAGGTGGTGGGATTATGAAAAACAATTTCGTAAAATTTTTGTTTAAGCTTGCAGGTATTTTTGTTATCTGCTCACTTTTTGCTTCATTCAGTCCTTCTTTAGACGGACGTGCAGTTGTTGCAGAGGAAGGTGTTCTTCCAGCCGGTAATTTTGCAAAAACAGTTGGTTATCTGCCAGGGGATACAATTACGGTCACCAATATTTCCGGAAAAACAACAGTGGATATTCTTGTAATAGGAGCCTTGGATCCATCAGAAGGGGTTGCCATTCTGCTTTCTCCAGAAGCAGCACAGGCTGTAGGAATATCAAAAAATTCCAATTGTATTGTAAAGCTTACAAAACGAACAAATCAGGATGAACGCTTTTTTGGGGCTGCAATGATTGCAGAGAATGGAGAAGAAGATTCTGATTTATATGGTATTACAAAAATAACTCAAAAAGAAGATGAGATTGTTTCTGGTTCAGGCGTTCCTGAGTACACTGAAGAGTCAGAAGACGAAGAAGAGTATTCAGTTGAAGAAACCGAAGAAGATTCTGTGTATGAGGAAGATGAATATTCAGATGAAGAAAACGCAGAAGATTTTAATGATATTGAAGAAGAATATATTGATGAAGAAATAGAACAGGATTTTGAGAATATAATACCAGAAACAAAATCTGAAAATGAAATAACAAATGAAGAAAACATTGAAGAAGAACCGCTTGAAGAATTAGAAGATTTTGAAGATGAAATTCCTGAAGAGGAAGAAGAAACTTTTGATGATGGTCTTGAAGATACTGAAGAAGAAGAGTTCGTAGAAGAAGAAACAGAAGAAGAATCAGAAGCAGAGGAAGAAAGTGAACTTGAAGCCGAAGCATACAAAGACGAAGAACTTTCTGAACTTGAGGAAGATGTAGAAGAAGAAACCGAAGAAGAGATTGAAGATTTTGAGGAAGAAGAGTTCGT
>JABUUX010000200.1 GCA_021442965.1 Treponema sp. | reverse complement strand
CCTTTCAAAAGTTTTATGGACTTCATAAGCCGCGTTGACCTTCACACAGTAAACAAACGCGCCATAGAAGTTCTTATAAAAACAGGAGCCTTCGACCATACAGGGGAATCAGAAGGGCTTGCATTAAACCGAGCAACCCTTCTTCAGAATATGGAAGCCGCCATGGCTCATGCAGAAAAAATCAATGCTGAAAAGAATTCCTCTCAAGGTTCACTTTTTGGAGATGATGATGATACAGGCTTTGCAGAACTTACAGAATTCAAATTCACAATAATGCCAGACCTGCCACACATGTCACTTCTGAATATGGAAAAAGAATGTATCGGTTGTTTTGTTTCAGGACATCCTTTGGATGATTACCGACTTGCCATAGAAAGAGCCGTTACAGTAACATCCTCAAATATTGAGCAAAAAGCTTTGGAAGAAAAAACCACAAAAGACAGAGCTCTGCAAGCTGGAGCAAGTCCGTGGAGTTTAAGAAATTCCGGTAAAATATATACTGCACTTGGTATGGTTACAAACTTAAGACCTTATGTAAACAAAAAAAACAAGCAGATGGCTTTTATAAAAGTAACAGATTATGAAGGCGTTATAGACATGACTTGTTTTGCAGACAAATGGGAAACATTAAAAAATCAAATACACGATGGTGATATTCTTGCATTCAAAGGCAGACTTGAAATAAGTGACCAGCATCCAGAACCTTCATTCATTATAGAAGCTGTAGAAGACCCTACAAAAATGGAAACGCACGCTATAAGAGAAGTTCACATTGAACTGGAAAATAATTTCAATTCAAAAACTGATATGCTGCCTTTACAGAATTTCCTTTTTGAAAAACCTGGAAGCTGCAGACTCTTTTTTCATCTTGAAGCAGAAAACAAACCTTATGTGATTAAAGGAAACGAACAAACCCTTGTAGACTCTACTCCGGAATTTCTTTCAACACTAAGAGATATGTCACAAGTAAAGAATGTATGGACTGAATGAATTTTAGAACGATAAAAGAATCGTTCTAAATTATCTGAAGACTCAATATTTTTACTTTGATTTTTCCTGACAGCGAACAGCGTATTCTATATACTCTACTTCGCTAACGATTTTATCTCCGGCAAAAAGTTTTCCGTCTGTAAGATTCATTATTTCCTTTTCTACTACTCCAAGACAAGCATCAAAATCCAAACTGCTTAATTCAATATCCTGAATTGGACTGTGCGGATTAGTCAGACGGGACATTCGTTTGGAATATGAATCTTTAATTCTTTTATTTCCTGTTTCATGAACATAAAGATTCCATAAAAATCTGGCACAAAGAGTTCTTGAAAGTTCCTTTGACTCAGTAAATTCTTTAGACGTGCTATTTTCTGTTTCATCTTCGCCAATAGCTCTAAAAAAACCAGAGTCTTCCAGATTTTTACTAATTGAAGTTACACTAACTTTTGAATCACCAGTAAAATCATCCAGAAGAGATGTATGTTCCATTGTAAGGCTTATCATACGATAAAAAGACAGAGGAACCTCAGACTTCAATACATCAACAAAGCTTTCTGTTCCAAGAGAAAAAGCTTTCCATGCTTTTTCTCTAATAAATGAATAATATTCCCTGTAATAAGATTTACCATTCTGTTCAAAAAGTAAAAAAGCTGTATCAAAAGCTGCAACAGATTCAGCAAATGCCCCAGTCTGATAGCATAAAAGAGCTTTTTCTAAAAGAAAAACAGGATTATCACTGTCAAAAAGCAAATATTCATTTATACATAAAAGTGACTCATCTTTTGTATTCTTTAGCCTGGAGTTTAAAAGAAGAACACATTCATCTCCTGGTTGAAGAGTACTGGCATTATCATATAATTCTTTAGCTCTTTTGGGTTTAGTATTCAAAAGATTAAAAAGACCATTCAAGGCTTTAAACCTAGCCATAAGTGCAGGTTCAACACAAGAAGCCTCAGATTTTTCTAAATTGGCAACATATTTTTCAAGGTTGTTTTTATCTATTACGGTCTGAAATGATTCACTGTCAAATTTCCTAAATGCTTCTTCAAAATCCTGAGTCTCTGCATCAAAAGAAAAAGATTCTTCCCCTGATATCAATTTATCTTTTTGCAGCGTTGCACAAGAAAAAAGACTAAATAAAAAGAAAAATGCAGTCAAATAAAAAATACTTTTTTTCATAAATCAATCTCCAAAACAATACATTAATAAACAAGATTCCAAGCATTCAAAGTGTTGTCTAATGAAAGACAAACACATTCCATTTTCTTATCTCCGTCAAGATCGTAGAACAAAGGTACACCATAACCAGAAATAGGGAAACACCCAATAAGTTCCAGATTTTCGCGGAAACCGTAAATTATATTTCCTTCACCGCAAACAAAGATTTCATCTTTTCCATCCAAATCAAAATCTGCAACACTAAGATATCCTGTTTTAGCTGTAAGATTTGGAATTTTTATCTTTGTAACAGATGTCAAATCCTTATTAACAGAGTACAAAACGCCGTCTTCTGAAAGGGCTGCAAATGAATTACCTATAGCTTTTACATTCAAATAGAAAACTCCATCTAAATCTATTGAAACAGCATCATAACAGTTTTCATTTTTTCCACTAACTACATAATCATATTTTGTAAGTTTTCCTGACTGAGAAATAAAGCCAATCTGAATACTATCATTCCCTTTTATATAATCAGGACTGCCAAAACCAATATCTTCTAACTGTAAAAAAGCCTTTTCACCATTAGAATCCAGAATGTGAATTCCACCAAGAAAACTTTTTTCATAATACATTGAAATTTTATCATGAAGTACAGGTACCACTGTCAGATTATCAAAAGAGGTTGTTTCCTGTTCTATTACTTTCCCATCTGAGTATACAACAATAGATTTCTGATTTTTTCCGGCAAACTCAAGTCTGCTTCCAAAAGCTTGTCCTGTTGAAGTTGGAACAATTCCCGTAACCAAAGGAAAAGAAGCGCAATCTTCAAGTTTTTCATTCAAAAGGTAAACGGTGCCGTCTCCTGTAACGCACCACAAAGCCGAATCTGAAGAAGATTTTTTCCCATTCTGAATATTTTCTTTAGCTGAAGCAATAAAGCGAACATTTGAAATTTCACGGGTAGATGATTCCAGAGTTTCTAAATTATAAGACACGAGCATTCCATTATGCCTGAAGAAAACAGTTTTACTTCCGGCTTTTCCAGACGGATATATATCTGAAATAATTTTTTTCTTAAACGAAACAGGGAATCCTGTAAGAACTTCAACAGAATTAGATTTTTTTTCTACAGAACTAAGGGAAACTTCAATCCCTTCACTTTTGAACCTTAAATCAAGTCTTCCTATATTATAAAGTTTTAAAACATTTGAAACAGCAGATTTAGAATTAATAAAAAATGGAATTGAGCGTTCAAGATTATAATAAAGACTGAGCGATGAATACTGGTTAAAGCTTCCGGAAATTTCTTTCCAGTTACCATCCTGTGAAAGTCTTGCACCATTTTTGAGCGCTGCATTTATCTGGGCAAGATTTTCCGGGGATTGAGAAAGATACATATATCCGTCTTTTATCATATAATACGGAGACGGCAAAGAAATATTAAATGATTCCAGAACAGCCTGAAAGAAAGGCGGAACTTCTATGCGTGGCAGGCGAACATTGTCCATAATCAGGCTTGTATCATTTTGTAAAATAATTGACTTAAAAAGCGTTTCAAATATTTGCCGCCTATTCTGCTCATCTTTTATTTTTACAATAAACACAGGATCAGATTTTTGTTCCAGCCCGATTACCGCATATTCGTCATCAGTCCAAGAAAATAAAAGTTCTTCTATACTTTTATTAAATACAAAATTCGAAAGTGATTCTGCAGTCTGCCATTTTTCTTCAAGTCCAACCTTTGAATCAACAGCATAAAAAGCAGCATCTTTTAATTCCGAAAGACTTCCAGCCGAAAGCACAGTGTAATACTGAACTATAGATGGGAACCTTTGAACAATATCGGGAATCTTTGAGTTCTTTTTTAAAAGTTTTCCAACAGGATTTTCTAAATCCATTTCAGTAATATCATAAGGGAAATTTACACAAACCTTTAACTTGGAATCAGTAATACCAAAATCTATTACACTAGGCTCATCTTCCGGAATAAAATTAAGAACGGCTTTAACATAAGAATTATTTTCTGCAAAAATATTCAATACTTTTCTACTGTCTGCTGTTATAGAAAATGCAGAATTTAATTTCCCCTCAAAAGTCTTTTTATGTTTATCGGGGATTTTTTCAGAATGACCTCCTGATACAGAATAATCAAATAAAGTTTTATCAGAAGAAATTATGATTAAGTTTTTAATTATCTGAACGTAAAAAGTCCGTTCCCCCTTTACATATTCAAACCAAGTCCTTCCGGAAGAATTACAAACGGAAAGATTTTCAATCGAAAGATGTTTTAAAATTGCAGGTGCCAGTCTTACAATACCAGAAAGAAATCCCGAGTCTACCATTGCTACAAAAGAAGCATCTTCATAAAGCATAAAATCTGCTCTGCGTGAAAGCACCACTTTAAAAAGTTTACTATTACGCAAGTCTGACTGTCTGAAATCTACCAGCAAAGGTTTGTATTTAGAAAAAGAAGGATCGGACAAAAGAACATCTGCAGCCTGTAAATCAACCATAGGATTTACAGATTTCCAAACAGAATCAGTTCGTAAATGAAGTGAATAATTTTCGGGAACATAATCTGTTTTATCGGCTTTTATAAAATAAAAAATACCTAACCATAAAGCTAGGGCTGAAAATAAAACAGCAAAAAAAAGAAAAACTCCAAGAAAAACTTTTGCAAGTCTTTTTTTGCCTTTACCCTTATTTTTTTTATTCTTTGACATATTACCTCTCCTATAAATAAGGCTGACTAAAAATATTGTCATGCTGAATTTATTTCAGCATCTAGACGATATATGCATAGAGATTCCAAACAGGTTCGGAATGACACTATAATTTGAACTCATTAGACAGCCCATACAATCCTGCTTTTTACTAAAGCATAACATCTAAAAACCCACTCAATGACCATGATAAAAAAAAGCCGTGACCACATTGTGATTCACGGCTTCTCTATTTTGCAAATAAAGAGAATTCTATTCTGTAAGAATTCTGATTACTTCTGCTTTATCCTGAGTGTTCAGAATTTCCTGACGTTTTTCAGGACTCTTGAACAGAAGACTAACTTCTGCAAGGAATTGAAGGTGTGGACCTGTCTTATTGATTGGAGACAGAGTCATAATAAAAATTCGGCACGGCTCCTGATCCAAAGAATCAAAATCTACAGGATTATCAGAAATACCGATACAAGCTACCAAATCAGTAACTGTGTCTGTTTTTCCGTGCGGAATAGCAATTCCGTGCTTCATACCCGTAGACATCTTCCGCTCGCGGTCCAAAACGCACTCACGGGCTGAATTTTTATCGGTAACTTTTCCGGCTTTAACCAGAATTTCAAGCATTTCGTCTACGATTTCTTCTTTTGTTGTACCTTTAAGGTGCAAATTTACTGTGTCTGTTGTTAATACTGTTCT
>JABUUX010000170.1 GCA_021442965.1 Treponema sp. | reverse complement strand
TTTTTTACTACGGCGTAATGATCTACCCAGTTCCCGTTTTCGCGTTCAATGTGCAAGTGAACGATAAATGGAGTATATAATTCCTTATTTAGAGCTTTCTTACTACCTTGTACTGCCCTACATTTCAAATTATATACTTTAGCAACTTTCATCAATCCCTTTATATTTGTGCCTTCAGTATCTGTCCCCGCAATTTCTCTTGTTTTTGCTATATTAATATTCATTCCAAAATATGAAGCTATCATTGCTACACACGCAGCTCCACAATCAGATGAATCAAATTGTTGTCGATATTTCATTTAAGATTTGTTTCATTCAATTTTAAAGTTTTATATAATCTAGAATATTTTCATTTCCTGTTAATTTTGAAAGTGTTGTCACAATATCTTGTGGTTCACACCAGAAATCTGGAAAGACGCCCAAAGTATCACCATGCCACGATTCTTCTGATAGAAGAATCGTGTTCATTAAATCAACAGCACATAAATTTATTCTAATTTTAGAATTTGGCAGGATATATTTATAAATATCAGCATAGTCCAAACTTCCATACGAATTCTGTCCTACAATAATAACATTTTGTCCTAATAATTTTTTTAAAGTCAAAGTAAACTCTTCTGCCACTGAAGATGTCAAAGGATTTATAAGAATATATATTTTGCCCTTATACTGAGGAATTACTTTAACTTCTTCATATTCTATTTCTTCAAGATATTTTGTTCCCAGATTCTCTATGCAGTACGCATAATAATTAGAAGGAGCAAGACCAACAGACATAGTTTTGTCAATCATAGTTCTTGTATTTATTTTTTTTTCACCTGCTAATAAACTTCGGGACCATTGATTAAATTCCAACTCATTATCTTTCGTTTTTTGAGAATAAATTAATGCATAGGTAAAGTGTTCTAAATATTTGGAGTATCCTCCAAGATTATTACGAAAATCAAAAACAATTGAATCAGCATTATAAAATTCCTTAATTATTTTGTCGGAGTCATCAAAAAATTCTTTCTCCTGCTTTTCATTTAAATAATTACACTTTTCTATTTTCAAATATACAATGTTATCTATTTTCTTAAACTCATATTCTTTTCTATATTTTATGCTGCCAGTATCACCAAAGACTGGAACTTTGTACTCTTTGTTTTCAACAGAAACCTTTGTATTCTTTATAATTTCTTCAGAAAAAATTCCAAATCTATATAAAGTCTGATTATTATGTATTGTCTTAAAAAGATTGTCCGTATTGCCAGTATACCTCATTCCTTTTTTTAAATTTTTATATTTTTCAAAAACAACATATGATTCATTTTCTTTGGAAAAATACACTTCCGAAAAATAAATAAACTGGTGATTAAATGGTAAAAATAAATCATTACTACTACCATTAATAACTGAAACGTGCCCATTTTTATTGGAAAATTTTGCATAGGATTTGCTTATTGCATTTGCAAATGCTTTTTTATTTATTTCTTCTTTTTTTTCTTCATTTGCAGAAGCAGTTTCTTTATAAACAGATTTGATTTCGGCTACAACATCTTGCGATGTCATATTCTTTTCTTCCAAAGACATACTCATATCAATTGCAACTTCAGAAAATAACGTTTCAAGATATTTGCAATCTTCATCTATAAGAGGATTTGCAAAGAGATTTATAAATATAAACAATGAAAGAAATATAACTGAAACAAACTTTTTCATAGGCACCCCCTGTTGTAGACTATTTAAGTTATAATGGATAAAACCATTATAACTTAAATGTCACAGATAATAGAATTAGTAATTAGTATTTTTTACCATTTACTACTACCACCAGTACTATTTGGCCCGTGTGAATCCAAATATTTTTCCAGTGCTTTTTCATTTTCAACTTCCCACCAAGGTCTATTGTCATCTGGTCGTTTGCATTCAACATCACCAGCAGTTAAAGTAAAAACATTCTCATTACAAATGTCTTCAAATCCATCTAAATCCGAAATTGTTAAAATTTTTTTCATTTCATACCTCATTTTTTTTGTTTTTTATCTTTCCAGTCAAAATATTCATCTTTTGTTATTTCATAAAGATAAATATCACTTACTATTCCAGTATAACTTTTTTGACCAAAATGACGTTTACCTATTTTATGTCCCATATAATTATTTACAAACTTCTCGTACAATTTGAATGCATGTTCATTTTTCTCGGCTACAACCCAGTTAAATGCATTACACCCCCGTTTGGTAAATAAATAATCCAGGTACTCAAAAAAGGCTTTAGCTGCTATTCTAGATTTATTCTTTTCAAAAATAATTAACCTAAAACCGATAATTATATCTAATGGCCTACTCCATTGAGCACAGAAATATGCTATTATGCTATCATCTCCCAAGACCACAAAATTTTCGTTTTTCCATGTATCAGGCTGATGATCAATAATGCCATTTTCTGAAAATGCTCCATCTGTGAAGAACCATTGATTTTCCGAATCCATACCTGCCAATACTAATTTTCTGGATAATCCAGGGCCTACAGCAAAGGCCGGTTCTAATTTATAAGACATTTTCCGTACTCTCCTAATAATCTCAGTAGAAAAAACTTATCCCAATAAAGAACTTGGATTTTGTTTTGTTACTGATTTTGGGGCAAATATCATTTTTTTCATTAATTTTTCATCAGACACTCCTTATGCTAAAATTTCAAATCAATGCCAACCTGATATTTCCCCAATCTTTGCCTCCTCGTTTTTTAAATTTATATAATCTGCAGATAATATTTTCATTTTAAAACTTCCATAAAATCTTCTATGAGTGATTCATTTTTTAATTTGGCAAAAAGCTTTATTGATTCATTAATTAACTCTTTATGAAAAATACATTCTATGATTTCATTTTGGTTATTTTTAAAAATTTGTTCTGCATAACAGGTTCCACCACAGAGATATTTTGCATAGCAATACTTACATACAGAATTTTCATTCACATTTGGTTGCATAAAAATATCTTCTTTTCTTTTTCTATCATGATAATTTCCTAAACAATCTTCCTTAATCCCTATAGTTGAATCACAATGATAAATATTCCCTTTGGAATCTATTACAAGAGATCTTCCCCACTTACAACGACATGTAACATATCTTTTATAGTAAATATTTTGTATATATGAAAACAGGATGGTATTTTTCAAAATTAATAACTTTGCAGAAGTTTTATTTTCCTTAAAATCCAAAAATATTTCTTGATAAATATCTTTTATACTATCAATCAACTTAGTAATGGCCTCTATAGAAAAACTTGTTATTTCGTTTTTACCTCTCGCTAAATTAAAAGATATTTCTTTAAATCCTAATTTCATAAAATGCTCTACAATAACATTCAAATCTGGATAATCTGGAGTAATAACTGCTGCTGGAATTACGTCAATTTCTTTTTCTCTAAGCTTTTCAATACCTTTCATAACATCATAATATGTTCCCAACCCATTGTGATAAACCCGATTATGATTGTGAACTGTTTCTGGACCATCAAGACTTACATAAATGCTATCATCAAAACGGCTTTTTAAAAAATATATGTACTCGTCTGTAATATTTGTTGCATTGGTCATAAATGACATTGACATATAATGTATTTTTTTATCTGGACATAAATCAGGAAAAATAAAATTTAGAATTTGACGATTTACCATTATTCTCTTTGAGGATGATAATTCTTGTGTAGTTTTTAGCAATGATGAAAGATATTTATGTTCGGAATAATCATATATATCCCATAACTTTTCATTTATCAAAATACTGTTAAGCAATTCCAGTGAACCGTTAAAATTTGCATATTTCTGTACCAAAGCCCTTGGTAGCCGTATAAGTATTTTTAATGCAATGTCTTCTGATATTTCATCTGTCGAAAACAGGTAACCTTCATATTGACCTATTAAATAATCAAAATACCTTAATTTTTCTAAATCTAATGATGACTCAGAAGTATAACCTAATGAAAAAATATACTGGGAGGCATTTGGATAATATATTGTTTTTACATATTTAACAATTTCTTCTAATGATTGTGATGTAAGGGCTGATTTTTCATTTTTTTCTCTGTAACAATACTTACAGTCTAAATTACATTTATTTGAAAAATTTATTGTTACAAAACATCTGTCATCATTAACCTCACTTGGAATAAAAGATTCTAACTTTAATACTTGTTTATAAAACTTGAAATATTGTTTCTTTATTTTTTGAAAATCTTTATTAAGTAGCAAATTATATAAATCAAAAGTGAGAGAAAAAATTTTATGAGTGAAACAATCAAAACAGAAATATTTTCCCTCACTCTGAAAAAAGTAAAACCGCCAATAATTCTCTTCCAAACTTTTTACCATTATTTGCACTCCATATTAAATTTCAAATCAAAAGCTTCTTCATACCTCTTCAATATCTTTTTAGCTTGTATCTCGCTGTTCCAGTAATAGGTTGATTCATCAAATTCCAAATAATATCTAAAATATTTTTCAAATAAAAAGTTTTTCCCTCTCATGCCTATACAAATCAATCTATTTTTACAGCAATCTGGTAAATTTAAAATTATCTCTTTCATAAAATTTTCATCTATATCTTTATCACTTTCATCTAAACTATAGACATACCATAACGACGACTCCTTTTTACTAAGTTGGTAATACCCCTTGAATAAGTTTAGTCTTTTTTTTACTGACTTCTTAAATTTTAAATCTTCAAAATCATTATGGACAATCATATAATTGTGATTAAAAGTAAAAACGCGAGAATAATACCAATATTTTTTTTGTTCTACTGTTGTTGATGGCCGGGACTCATAATCTTCTCTAAATAAACTATGTTTTAATTCATTATTAAAAAGAAGATGTGACTTCCAAATGTTAAATCCACTAAAATTATCTACAGGACTAGGAACTCTTAATCCGGAAAAATGGATTATATCTGTTCCAATACAATTTGCGCCAATTGATATCAGCTTTTTAATTTCATACATTTTTAATTTTACTCTTTTTGTTTTTTTAGCGTAAATTTAATATTATTACTTCTAATACGTAAATCTACTATATAAAATATAATAACGTAAATATACGTATTGTCAACTAAATAATAGTTAATTTACTTATAATTTTTTTTAATGGGATTTAAAGAAAATTTAAAAGACGAACTTTCTTACCAAGGGATACCGGTTAAAGAACTTTCTTCCTTAACCGGTATATCTCAAGGTTCTCTTAGTAATTATTTAAAAGAAAACTCTTCTACTCCGTCTGCTGATGTTGCTGTAAAAATAGCCACTGCATTAGGAGTTTCTGTTGAATTTTTAGTTACAGGGCATAATTCAAATATAAAAATCAAAGACTACCCATTAGATATAAAGTCTATTGCTGATAAAATTGAAAATTTGTCAGATCGTGACAAAAAAATCATTTCAACATTAATTGATAAAATGCTAGAAATAAAACAATTATAAAGAACGGTATTTATACTATTTGATTTCTTTTTCTGTTTCTATACAAGACACATTACTGTTGACGAAAATCAGGCTACAAGCATGACAAAAGTTTGGGCCGGTGGAGACATCGTTCTGGGTGCCGCAACAGTAAT
>JABUUX010000331.1 GCA_021442965.1 Treponema sp. | reverse complement strand
CAGTTAACCGGATGGACGAATGCAGGAACCAGTTCTGTTTTGGGTCTAATTCTACTTCTTCCATCGATGTTTTTATTTTTTCTTCAGAACAGGCTTTTTAATAGTCAGACAAAAAAAATAGCTGTAATTGGTGGAAAGGGAAATACAGTCTCCGGTGATTCTGCTTTTAAAAATTCAAAGACAGTTGATATTCTGCTTTTTATTTTTTTATCTATTACAGCGCTTTGCATTTTATTGCAGTTTATTTCCATCATAGCTGGAAGTTTTCAAAAACTATGGGGAATAGATACTCATTTTACTTTTAATCATATTAAAAAGACTTTTAGATATACAAAGGATTTTGGTAATACACTTTTATTTGCACTTACAGGTTCTGTTCTTTCCGGGCTTCTTGGTGCTTTTGTGTCTTTTTGTGTGCACAGAACAAACTTTCCGTTTAAGAATTTTACAGACACTTTAATCCAGCTTCCTTCTGCAGTGCCTGGAACTCTATTGGGATTGTCATATTCTGTTACGAGTAATATTTTAAATGTTCATTTCCCTCGCCTTATGATAACAGCGGTAATTACAATTTCTTTCATACCTTTTTCATACAGAATGATTACTTCGGCTTTCAGTAAAATTAAATTTACTCTGGATGAAGGTGCTTTGAGTTTGGGTAGAGGTCCTTTGAAAATATTTTCCAGAATTCTTGTTCCTCTTTGCAAAGAAGGTATTTTTGGCGGATGGACTTATAACTTTGCCCGTGGGGTTGGAACATTAAGCCCGGTTATTTTTCTTGTTAGCTTTAATACACCTTTGTGTTCAGTACGGATTTTAAATCTTGCAGAACAGGGGGATTGGGGTAGGGCTGCGGCTCTTGCTTTGGAACTTACAATAATTACTTTCATAATAATTGGATTTGGAAAATATTTACAGAAAAATCCATTTTCAAAAAATCAGCATTTAATGGGGAAAATTTATGAGTGATATTCTTTCTTTAAAAAATGTTTCTTTCTCTTATGGAAATAATAATGTTCTTACAGATTTTTCTTTGAGCGTAGAAGAAGGTTCTTTTACTACATTACTTGGTGCTTCCGGCTCTGGAAAAACAACAATTCTAAAAATTATGGCAGGTTTTCTTTCTCCCACAAAAGGAAGTGTTATTTTAAATGGTAAAGATGTAACAAAAATTCCTGTTGAAAAAAGAAATATTGGTTTTGTGTTTCAGGACTATGCTCTTTTCCCACATCTTACGGTAAAAGAAAATCTTTTATTCGGATTTTCTCATTCAGAAAGAAAAAATCAAAAAGAGAATCTGGAAGAAACCGTAAAATCACTTAACATAGAAAATTTACTTTCCCGATATCCCCATGAACTTTCCGGCGGGCAGCAGCAGCGTGTGGCACTTGGAAGATCCCTTATGCTTAAGCCAAAGATTATCCTTATGGACGAACCTTTATCTTCGCTTGATGCAAAACTTCGTCTGCATGTAAGAGAAGAGCTTTTGGAAATTCAGAAGCAGATAGGTATTACAACAGTATATGTTACCCATGATCAGGAGGAGGCTTTTTCGCTTTCTTCAAAAATTGCTGTCTTACATCAGGGAAATCTTGTTCAGTATGATACACCAAGAAATGTTTATTATTATCCCAATAGTAAAACTTCAGCAGAGCTTTCCGGAATGACAAATTATATAAAATCAGGAAAGGATGTTGTTATGGTCAGACCGGAATGGATTGAATTTTCAGATAAGTTTACAAAGAATGAAAAAAATCAAATTCAAGGCAGAATGATTTCCTCTTCTTTCCTTGGAAGCGTTACCCGATGCAGAATTGAAACTGCAGAATGTGAAGGTGGAATTCTTACTGTAGATTCTCACTGCTCAAATATACCTAAGACAGATTCTAAAGTTTATCTTGTTTATAAAACCCCTGATTTTTGCTAAAATAAAAGAATGAAAAAATCAGTATTTTGTGCTGCTATAATTTTTATGGCATTTGTTATGACCTCGTGTAAAGATAAAGTTATGGGGTATAGTATTACTCTCTGGAATCTTCCGGAGCAGCAAATTCCTGCAGGAGAAATTGTTCCTGTTTACATTAAGTCTAATATTTCCCATGTATATGTAGCGGGTCTTTCTGATGATGAAAAATTCGAAGTTCCTTTGTGGCAGATGACAGAACCTGTAAAAAAGAAGCAGGCTCTTTTAAATGCAGAAAAATACAAAGAGTTTTCTAAAACTTATGCTACTGCAAAAATTGACGGCCTTCCAATTCGTGCTCAGACTGTGAATACTGCAAAACAGGTTTACCGTCTTCGTAAAGGTGAAGTTCTTAAAGTTTTATTTAAGGGAACGGGACAGGCGGTTATGTCAGGCAGTAAACCTTTGGAAGGTGACTGGCTTAGAGTTCTTACAGAGGATGGAACTCAAGGCTGGTGCTTTTCTTATAATCTGGCTCTTTATGAAACCGACATTTTGGGAAACCGTGTAGGCGGTGAAGAACTTGTAGAAGAAGAAACCGAAGATGCTTTGATGTCTGTTGTAGCTCAAAGTGTGTGGTATCCTGATTATTTCAAATCGCTGATTGATTCCAGAAATATAGATTTGAACAGACTAAATGCTTCCTATCGTTTTGTAATAGATACAGAAAATAATAAAGTAAACCTTAACACTTCTAGCATACATGAATCTTGGGATTATACAGGTTATACAAAATCAGGAGATAAGGAATATACCCTTAAAGGTGTTCCTGTTGTTATTTTCTATAAATCTTCAGGTTTTATTGTTTTGCGTTATACAGGTTCCAGCGGAAAGCCTCAGGATTTGAATTTTGTAACTATTTCAGAAAATATTTCGGATCTTGTTGCCGAAGAACGTACCCGAAGAAGTGAAGCCTTTGCTAAGATTTACCACACAGGACCTTATTTTGAAAGTTCCAACTGGGGAAAACTTTCTTTTGATGAAAACGGCTCTTTCCGCTGGACAAATACAAAGCAGCTTTTAAGTCAGTCACTCATCTCACCTTCTGCCAGAACTGGTGGAACAGTCAGCGCAAAGTACAATATTTCATCTTCTGTTAAAGCAAATTATGATGGAGTTTTATCATTTATGTTCGACGGCATGGACAAAGAAGTAAACTTCCTTTATAAACTTGAAGATTCTGCAATCCGTTTGGAAGATGCGTCTTCTGCTACCTTTGACGGAAATATGGTAAAAGCCAGAGGAAGCGGAGCTCTTATTCTTTACTTTAAGGCTGAATAATTTACTGTAAGTTTATTTTGACACTATTTGCCTAAAATGTCATAATAAACGCGATTATAATAAGTATATACGCCGTCTATGGCGTTCCGAGAATGAAGGAGAAAATATGACACTTGAACACGATTTCTTGGTTGAAGACCGTGAATTCAAAGATTATGCAGATTTGAAAGCACATTGTCGCCTAAAGGCACCTGAAAATTTTAACTTTGCTTATGATATTATTGACCGTTATGCCAGAGAAGCTCCTGAAAAGCGTGCTCTTGTTTGGTGTGATGATAATGGTGAAGAAAAGATTTTTACATTTACAGATCTTTCTCGTGAATCTAAAAGAACAGCTTATTGGCTTACAACACTGGGATTAAAAAAAGGTGATGCAGTTATGCTTATGCTGCGTCGTCGTTACGAATTCTGGATTATTATGATGGCTTTGCATCGTATTGGAGCCATTGCCGTACCTGCAGCAGAACAGCTTTTAGCACATGATATTGAATATCGTACAAATGCAGCGGGAATTAAAATGGTTGTATCTTATGGGAATCCTACAGTTCTTAGTGAAATTGAAAAAGCAAAACTTAATTCACCTTCGGTAGATCATCTTGTTACGGTTGGACCGGATCGTGAAGGATGGATTTCTTATCATACTGAAGTAAATAAAGTAGACCCTGAGTTCCCACGCCCAATTGGAGACGCTGCAACTCATAATGACGATCCTATGCTTATGTACTTTACATCTGGAACTTCGGGATACCCTAAAATGGTTCTCCATTCTTTTACATATCCAATCGGTCATATTGTTACAGCAAAATATTGGCATGGTGTAATTGATGACGGACTTCACCTTTCTGTTGCAGATACAGGATGGGCAAAATGTTCCTGGGGAAAACTTTACGGACAGTGGATTTGCGGTACTGCTCAGTTTGTATATGATATGAATTCTTTCCGTCCTGATAAACTTCTAAAAATGATTGCACAGTACGGTATTACAACTTTCTGTGCACCTCCAACAGTCTATCGTTATCTTATCCGACAGGATCTCTCTAAATATGACCTTTCTGCAGCCCAGCGTTTTACCACAGCCGGGGAAGCTTTGAACGGAGAAGTTTTCAATAAATTCCTTGAACAGACTGGAAAGAAAATCTACGAAGGATACGGACAGAGTGAATCAACAATAATTTGCGGAAACTTTTTGGATGCTGATATTCACCCGGGTTCTATGGGAAGGCCAAGTCCGGCTTATGATATTGATGTTGTAAATGAAAACGGAAAAACAGTTCCTCTAGGAGAAGTTGGTGAATTGGTAATCCATGTAGAAAAAGAACATCCGTTCGGACTTCTTACAGGTTACTACCGTGATGTTACACTTACAGCAAATGCTTTTTACGGCGGTGTTTACCATACAGGAGATACAGTTACAATGGACGAAGAAGGATACGTTTGGTTTGTAGGAAGAAAAGATGACATAATCAAATCTTCAGGATATCGTATCAGCCCGTTCGAAGTAGAATCAGTTCTTCAGCAGCATCCTTCTGTAATGGAATGTGCTGTTACAGGTGTACCTGATGAAAAACGCGGACAGGCTGTTAAAGCCACAATCGTTCTTTCTCCGGGATATGAACCGAGCCATGAACTGGAAATGGAACTTCTGGACTTTTTTAAACACGAAGCCGCTCTTTATAAATCACCTAGAATTATTGAATTTGTAAAAGAACTTCCAAAAACAATTTCAGGAAAAATCCGCCGTGTAGAAATTAGAGCAAAAGACAGCGGAATTGAAGAAAAGAACGTTAAACAGGATTTCTAAAATCGGGTAAAAAGAATTATGGAAAGAAGAGTAGTAATAACAGGTTTAGGTTGTGTTACTCCTTGTGGAAACAATGTAGCGGAAACATGGAGTAATGTAAAAAACGGTGTCAGCGGGATAGATAAAATTACCCAGTTTGATGCCTCAAAGCACACGGTTCAGATTGCCGGCGAAGTAAAAGATTTTTCACTTGATAAGTATGAGCTGGACAGAAAACTTGTTCGCAAAATGGCACGTGCAACTAAAATGCTTGTTGGCGCCAGTCTTGAAGCTGTTAGCGATGCAGGCTTTACAAAAGAAAATTTTGGCGGAAATAAAACAGGTATTGTTACAGGAATGGGTATTGGAACAAACGAAGCCTGTGAAGAAGCCTATGAAAAATACTTTAATCCGGCTTTTGGGGTAACCCGTGTTCCTCCTATGTCTGCTCCAATGATTATTAATAACGAAGCAGCCGCAAATGTAAGCATTCTGCTTGGAATTCACGGACCTGCATTTACACTTTCTACAGCCTGTGCATCAGGAACTGACGCTCTGGGGCTTTCTGCAGACCTTATTAAAAGCGGGCGTGTTGATGTTTGTCTTGCAAGTGGTGCTGATGCAAATATTACGGGGCTTAATTTAAGTTCATACGCAATTCTTCAAGCACTTACACCAAACTTTAACGATAATCCAAAAATTGCATGCAG
>JABUUX010000100.1 GCA_021442965.1 Treponema sp. | reverse complement strand
ATGAAAGATACTGCATTCTGGGTACCGGAAGAAAAACAGAACCGTCTTGCAAAAGTTTATAAATCAAGCCAGGGGCAGGCAGCCGGCGCATGGGGCGGAAACTCCAAGGGCGGTCAGATGGAACTTTTTACAAACTGCAATCTTGGAATTCAGGACAGCATGAAAATAGAACCTGCTTTTGAATCAGGCGGGGCTGGAATGGTTTCTACAGTTGATGACTATATGCGTTTTGTTCAGATGCTCTGTAATAAAGGAACACTGGACGGTCAGCGTATCCTTAAAGAAGAAACCGTAAAATATATGAGTACCGCAAAATTGCGCCCGAATCTTCAAGCGTGCTTTGACTGGAAAATGGAACACTGGTCGGGTTACAGTTACGCAAATTTGAACCGTGTGTGCATAGACCCCGGTACTGCCCGTGCCATTACCGTAAAAGGAGAGTTTGGCTGGGACGGCTGGCTTGGAACATACATGAGCGTAGACATCAAAAATAATCTTGCCGTTACATATATGACTCAGAAAGTTGATGCGGGAACTACGTGCACTACACGTCGGGTAAAGAATATCATTTACACGGCAATATAAAATTTGTGTTATTTAAAATCCTGTGGTAAAATTTGTTTAAAATCTCCAATTTTGTAGGTGAGTTTATGCAGAATGCCTCAGTGAAAAATCCAAAACCTCGGTTTACAGTTCTTCTTTATAACTATCTTATCTTTTTTGCACCTTTTGTTGCATTGTCAGCCGTTATCACTACTTCCGGAAAATTTGAGCATGAAATTGTTTTGCAAATTTTTAAAACAAAATCCTTTATGGCGCTGTCATCTGTGCTTCTGCTATCTCCTCTTGCCATGTATTTCTATTTTATGAGAAATATAAAAAATTATGACGGTACAGAGCAGAGTCTGATTAAGGCAAACAAGGCTTTCAAAAGTTATACGATTTTAAGTCTTGCGGTTCCTGTCGTAATGAATCTTATAACTCCGTATATTATTTGCAGAGAGTGCGGTATTGATTATTTGGATGGTGGAAATCTGATTATTTGGGGCGGATATGCGGGAATCGGTCTTTATTCAACTCCGTTCTACGTTCTTTTTACAGTGGATTTAGCCAAATATATGAAGTTTATCCCAATGGTAGATAAATACAAGGGATTCGGCATTCTTTCTGCAGCTCTGCTTATTGGGGCTTTCAGTTCTTTTGGTGCTTGTGCTACAGTTTTTGCATTTATGACAAGACTTTCGGAACCGGGGCTTGATGTAAACCGCTACCTTATTCGTGTTATTTATCCTTACACATTTTTTGCAGTAGGAATGTGTACTCTTGATATGCTTTTCTTTATGTTCAGTAAAAATAAAAAAATCAATATTTTTGATGATTTTGCCGGAAAAGTTAGTCAGGGAGATTACACATCAAAAGATATTGATGTTGATATGCGTGATGTTCTAGGAGTTCTTTCTAAAGATTTTAACACGTTCTCGGCAGAAACCCGTCAGTTGATTGGAGCTATTCAGAGTTCAGGGCAGGTTACGGCTCAGACAGCAAATCAGCTCATTTCTTCCATTGAGCAGATGAATACAGTAGTTTCAGATATTTCTACAAAGATTGATGCTATAAAAGGTGATATGTCAAATCAGGCGGCAGGGGTAGAAGAAACTCGTGCAACTGTAAATCAAATAACCGGAAACCTGAATGTTCTTGGAGATAATATTTCAAAGCAGGGGGAAAGTATTGAAGTGGCTTCTTCGGCCATAGAGCAGATGGTTGCAAATATAAAATCTGTAAACGGTATTCTGGAACACAACTCTGAGACTATCGTTATGTTAAATGATGAATCATCAAATGGTCAGAAACGGGTTCAGGAAGCGGTAGAGACTGCAAAGAAGATTTCAGAAGAATCTGCCGGAATGCAGGAGGCCAGTAAAGTAATTTCAAATATCGCAAGCCAGACAAATCTACTTGCAATGAATGCCGCCATTGAAGCTGCTCACGCCGGGGAGTCCGGAAAAGGATTTGCCGTTGTTGCTGATGAAATCCGAAAACTTTCTGAAGATTCTAACCGTCAGAGTAAGGATATTACAGAACGCCTTAAAAATCTTGAAGTTCTGATTGGAGATGTTCTTACAAAAACGTCTGCCGTTCAGACTCAGTTTACAAAGATTTACGATCTGGCTCAGAATGTTCAGAATCAGGAAGCAGTAATCACACAGGCTATGAACGAACAGAGCGAAGGTTCTGTCCAGGTTATGAATTCCATGCGCGACATTAATGACCAGACTGGATTTGTAAAACAGAGTTCTTCTGAAATGCTTACAGGAAGCCGTGAAGTTCTGGTTGAGATGGATAAACTTTCGGAAATTGCATCCAGAATCAGCAGCATGATGGGAGATATGTCACAGAGTACTGTAGAAATGGATGAAGCTATTTCTGTTGTAAATGATGCAGTGGCAAAGAACTCTGAAGCGGCAGAAATGCTGAATGCCCAGACAGAAAAATTTATAATTTAGAGCAAGTCCCCGACGGTGATTGAGCCGCCCCAGCGGTGATTGACAACCTCGGCGGTGATTGAGTTCACCCCAGCGGTGATTGAGTTTATCGAAATCACCAGAGACCTTAAAGGTCATTTCGACGGGCCAATGACCGCCCATGTGGTTTCGAGATCCTCTACCACCGGCTTTAACTCTACAGGGTGACATAATCTCCATATTTAACTATACTAAAGTTTATTACTTATATTAAATTTGGAGATTTAAAAATGACAGCAGCACTTGTAGGCAAAATTCTTGCCTTTGCACTGTACTTGGGATTCATGGTTTATATTGGTGTCCGCAGTTCCAAGAAAACAAATGATTCTAAAGACTTCTTTCTTGGCGGACGCGGACTTGGTCCATGGGTAACAGCTCTTTCAGCCGAAGCTTCTGATTCTTCTGCATGGCTTCTTATGGGACTTCCTGGTCTCTGCTACTTGGGCGGAATTAAAGAAACCATTTGGACTGCACTGGGGCTTATCGTTGGTACTTATCTGAACTGGCTCATTGTTGCAAAACCTCTTCGTAAATGTTCTATTGCCTTTGGTGATTCTATTACTATCCCGGGCTTTTTCAAAAATCGTTTTAAGAGCAATCTTTGTTCTGTAATTTCAGTAGTTCTTATTGTATTCTTTTTTACTATTTATACCGCTTCAGGATTTGTAGCCTGTGGAAAACTCTTTCAGTCTGTATTCGGTTTGAATTATAAAATTGGTATGATTATCGGGCTTGTTGTAATTCTTTCCTATACGATTATGGGTGGTTACCGTGCAGTTTGTACTACAGACTTTGTTCAGGGGGCTTTGATTTTTGTTGCCTTTATTGTAGCAAGTGTTGTAGCAGTTGTGGCTCTTGGCGGACCTGCTGACGCAATCGCTAAAGCTCAGGACTTTGGAACAAAAGCTCTTACCGGAGAATACGGTGCCGCACTTATGGAAAAGTTCACCGCAAATCAGAGTTTTGGTGCTATGAGTGCAGTTTCTGCTTTTGCATGGTGTTTGGGATATTTTGGAATGCCTCATATTATCATTCGCTTTATGGGAATCCGCTCAAATGCAGAAATCAAAACTGCACGCAGGGTCGGAATCATCTGGATGATTATTGCTTACATCGGTGCATTTATTATCGGAACATTGGGAACCGTTTATCTTCTTCCAAATCTTTTGGACGGTTCTACAGCAGAAACTGTTTTCAGTGAATCAATGCTTAAAATGTTCCCGGCCTTTATTGCAGGAATTTTCCTTTGTGCAATCCTTGCCGCCTCTATGTCTACTGCAGACAGCCAGCTTCTTTCTGCAGCATCTTCAGTTTCTCTTGATATCTACAAAGATATGATTAACAAGGATGCAGATGAAAAGAAAGTTCTTCTTGTAAGCCGTATTACTGTATTTGCCGTTGCCGCTGTTGCATTTGCTTTGTGTCTTCTTCCAAATAATGATTCAATCTTTGGACTCGTTTCATATGCTTGGGCAGGATTTGGTGCTACATTCGGCGGACTAATGTTCCTGGCACTGTTCTGGAAACGATGTACTGGAGCCGGTGCTGCAGCAGGTCTTATTGCAGGATTTGTTACCGTTGTTGCATGGCACAATATTCCAGCTTCTGTTGCTAAAATTTTTGGAGTATACGAAATCCTTCCGGGCTTCCTTGTAACACTTATCGTAGCAGTTGTTGTTTCTCTCTTTACTAAAACAGATGCAGAAATTGAAGCAACTTTTGATTCATATAAAAATATGGCTGACTAACTTAGAGTCGGTTTTATGTTAAACTAAACAGGCTGCCCAAAAGGTAAACTTTTAGGGCAGCCTTTTTTTATGTTCGGGCAGTCCCCCCCCCCATATTTATCTACGCTTTTTTTCAGTATAATATAAATCACATATTATATTTGGAGTACTTATGGAATACACAACAGAGGCTGTAGAAGCCTTAACAGTAAACGAAGTTGAAATCATGAAAAAAATTGCTGACGAACTTCAAATCAGAATGAGTCAGGTCAGTGCCGTAATCAGCCTGGTAAACGAAGGCTGTACTATCCCGTTTATTTCCCGCTATAGGAAAGAACGACACGATAACCTTAATGAAGTTCAGGTTCGTGACTGCGACCATCTTTTTAAATCGTATAAAAATCTTGAAGAAACCAGAATTGATTATATCAAAAAGATTTTTGCACAGGGAAAACTTACAGAAACTTTAGCTGCCGCCCTTACAAGTGCCACAACTCTGGCGGCATTGGACGACCTTTATGCTCCGTTCAAGAAAAAGAAGAAGACTCGCGGAATGGCTGCCATTGAAAAAGGACTGGAACCTCTTGCAGATTTTATCCTTGGAAAAAATGACGATTCTTCTTGTGAAGAAGAGGCAAAAAAATATGTGAAAACTGACGCCGAAGATGAAGCTTTGAACGTACCTACTCCTGAAGATGCTCTTTCCGGGGCAAAAGATATTATTGCAGAACGTGTAAGTCAGGAAACAAAAAACCGTGAAACAATTCACGACCTTTACATGAGAACCGGTCTTATAAAAACAAAAGGGATTGTTCCCGAAGGTGCCGACCCTCAGGTGGCAGAAAACACTTCTACTTATAAAATGTACTGGGATTTTGAAGAGCCTTTGAATCAGGTAAAACCTCACCGCATTCTTGCAATCAACCGTGCAGAACGGGAAGGTGCTTTGGATGTTACAATCGACGTAGATGTTGATGAAGCTGTAAAAACTCTTCAGAGAAAAGCTGATATGATTAACAAATACCACACAGAAGCAATCGAGGACGGGGTTGTTCGACTTCTTTCACCAGCTGTTGTACGTGAAATTCGTAGCGATGAAACTGATGCGGCAGACGACCACGGAATTGAACTTTTCAGTGAAAACTTAAAAAATCTTTTGATGACACAGCCAATAAAAGGAAGCCGCGTTCTTGGAATTGATCCTGGTATCAGAACCGGAACAAAATGTGCCGCCCTTGATGAAACGGGGAAATACCTCGGCTACTTCAAAATCTTTCAGGTGCAGAATCCTGAGGACGCATACAAACAGCTGAATGATGCCATCGACAAATACGACATTCAGGTAGTTGCCGTTGGAAACGGAACCGGAAGCCAGGAAGTGCAGGCAGTTGTTTCAAAAGTAATCACCGAAAATTACAAAGATTCTGACGTTATGTACACAGTTGTTGATGAATCGGGAGCGTCAGTTTATTCGGCTTCGGAAGTTGCCACAAAAGAATTCCCTGAACT
>JABUUX010000420.1 GCA_021442965.1 Treponema sp. | reverse complement strand
ATTGTAGCAAATACAGACTGTCAAATGGTGATAGGGAGAGGATATTGATTTTGCGAATTTGACAAAGTTCAGAATAGCTGAGACGCTATTGGATTTATTCTATACTTAGCGATTTCCCTTGTTCATGGAGAATTGCCTTTAGAATTCATATTTACACCTCATTGTCTATTATTTTACCACACTCTATCAATTTCCGATAGTTTTAAATCATTTAACAGATTCTCTCAGTTTTTCCAGAATTTTGACCATTGCGTAGGTGTCGAGTTCGCAGTAGCGGAGCAAGTATTCTCGCCATTTTTCCAGTTCTTCTTTATTCATTTTCTGCATTTCAAGGAAAGTGGTGCTGGCTTCGCCGCCATTGTGAACGCCTTCCAGATTATGATAATTCAAACTAGGGTCGTCGGGGAAAAGAGCCGGTAAAACCAATTTAATTGAATAAGAGCCCTGCATTTCTCTTGCATAGTACCAGCGTTTCCGGAATGGAATCATAAGATCCTTTATGTTGCTATGAATGTTCATAAGATGGTCATGCAAATCTGGATAAAGCTCCGCCATATCGAAGATTTTCCCTTTTTCAAAACCCATGTTATATGCAATTGTACACACATCAGGCGGAATGTCATTGCAGAGCTGTTCCGCAATTTGTCGTCTCGGGTCGTTTCCAGGATATGCAAGACATTCTTTATGTTTTAGTTCCCCACCCTCTTTCTCAATATAATGAAGAGAATATTGAAAAACTATCTGCTGATACGGACGTGAATTATCATATAACGGAATTGCAGGATTGAATGTTTCAAAATCCAGAAAAAACAACGGATAGGAAAGCGTGTCCAGAAAATGCTTTACTTCCTTTTCTTTAATTTGAGGCGGCAGATTTTTTAGTTCGACTTCAACCTGCTGAAGATATTTCCCTTTAAGCACGCCGGCTTCATATAACTGTTCAAAAGTATTCAGTCCTTTATCATAGCACTGCTGTTTTTTTCTGAAATCCGAAATATTCCAGACCGTAAATCCGCCGTCTTCAGGAATATCTTTTGCACAATGGCTCCAGTAACCGCAGTCGTATGGATTTTTGCAGTGCCCTCCAATCTCGCAATCCGGTTCTTCTTTCTGTTCAAGATATTTTCTGAATCGTGCGACATTCTCTTCAACTTCATTAAGCCTTTCTTTTGCCAGTGTTGTACAATCTGAAATTGCAAAAAGTTTATCAAGTTCGATTTCTCCGTGACGTACATACAGGTTGTTTATGTAAACTATGCAGGCTTTTTGAACATCGTATCCAAGTTTTGTCAGAACATAATACTGATAAGAAATGTCATGTTCATAAATCCATTTTACTGATGTTGAACTTTTAACTTCATACAATTCAACTTTATTCCCACCAAGATTTCGGAAAATATCAACACTGCAGAAACAGCCGTCATACGAAAAGGATGCTTCACAAATATTCTGAACTCCTTCTTCAATCAATTTCTGGGTAGCTGAAATCATATCTGAAAGATGCTCTGTGTGAGGTACTTCTTCAAAATCACCAAACAAGCCCATCGCATAATCGCCGACATCATTCCCATTATCCAGAACAGCCTGATTCATTACGCTGGAATCAAATTCTTCAGGCATATTTTCACGCAACCAGAGGATTTTTGGACACTGAACACCGCTGCAATAACGGGATTTTGAAAGGTGATAATTATCTGACATTTCTATCTAATATTTAATCATTCCAATATGCATCGCTATCTTGTGCATCTTCCAATTCTTCATCTGTATCTACACCATACCACTCTTTCCAGTCATCCTGTGTCCAACTTACCTCAAACCAACCTTCAAGTTCTTCTTCAACTTCATCTTCGGGCATCCCAGCGGCCAAGAGATCTTTTCTATAGTTAGCCATCACCCGCTTTTTATCTTCAATTGAATCAAACTCAAGATTTCTGTATTCATCAAAAACTTCTTCAATAGTCATTTTTGTACCTCATCATACGTCATATGAAAACTCTCTTTTCAAGATTGAAATGTTTCTTCTAATCACTATTTTAATAACCATATCTCTTCATTTCTGCATCCAATAACGCAAACATTTCTTGGCAATGTAGCTGAACCTTTTTTGTTGTCCATCCTTCGTTATCTGCCTGCATTAATTCTTTCATTCTCATCAATTTTGGACTTTGCATTATTATTTCATCATGTTCTTTAACTTTCGATGAAGGATTCAAATTAGTAAATTTTGAGTTAGCTGAGACAGTAATTAATGCAAGATTTCCAAAATTATTTAGTGGATCATCGTCTATATTAATCCAACTATCCCCATTTAAAGGGTTTTGCGGATGAAAATGTTCAATAGATGTTCTAAACATAAACTGATATGTATCTAATTTTTGTTTTTGCCCGTTTAAGAAAGGCAATTTTTCAATATCCCTATATAAAATATAATCCAAATATGTAAAAACAATACGGTCGTACCCGAATCCACTTGCCGTATGAAATGCAGCTTTTTTTAATTTTTCGCAAGAATACTTTTCAAGTTCAGAAAGTATGGTAGTAGTATTGTTTAATGCCTTCGAAACCCAATGCATAGTTTTCGGAGATGTATACGTAACCCTTAAAGCCGACTGTAAGGTGAGGATTTCTTTTTGATTTACTGAAAATGAATCAGTTCCATAATACGGGCGATTATCATCTTTCCCAGCTGTAAGTTTTTTAAGAGTCCACTTTCCTTCCTCTTTATAGTCCTTAGCATACTCACGTTTTATTATAGTTGTGTCAAATAAAAACTTGAATCTTAATAAATTGAATATATAATTTAATGCACTTTGCTCAGTTTCCCAATGATGCTCAAGAGTCTTTAAGAACTTTTTATCATCCAGGGTAGTGTCATCTTCTTCATTATTGCTTTTATTAGTGTTTATTGCTTCGTTTACTATTAACAAAAAATTTGGGAACGAAATAATAGATTCAAATCGTAAATTCTCATCCGCATTATTGGCTGATGTTATATCAACTTTTGTAGGATTATCCAATTTTTCTCGAAGGCTAAATTCTTCTGTATTTTCATCTTCTTTTGAATTTCTAAATTGAATTATTTTATCATAAACATCATCGAATTCTTTATAATTTTCATTTTCAAACTTATCCCAATCAGGACCAAAAAGTGAATTTCGTAAATCTGGCTTAAAAGTCATCTGAATATATTTATCCATTTGTGAACAGTTATCCCATATCATTGAAGCCACTTTTCTTTTATTTAAATCTGTTATTTTTGCAATAAGTTTTCCTTTAGCAATCTCATGAATTTCAAGCTGTTCACCTCTTGTGTTCATAATTTCGAAATAATGATTCAAATCAATATTTTTGGGAACTTGGGTTCTTATAATATGAATCTTTTCAAAACTCCCTATAAATGAATCTAATAGTGCCTCATTTTTTGTTTTCTCTATTTTTTCTCCAAAATAATCGCAGATAATATCATAGCCATTTGTTAATTCATTTGCATACAAACTACTAGAAATTTCTTCTCTTTTTCCATAAAACAGAGCTGTTAAAGTTTTATTTGATTTTTCTCGAGCTTCAAACCCCAGTGATTTTTCTGATAAGCCTAATTCTTTTTTCTTATTTCTTAAATAAGTGAATAATAGAAATAAGGTTGTCAAACGTTGTTGTCCATCAATAACTGAGAATTGATTATTTCCTAAATCATCTACAATTAGGCTTCCAAGATAATATTTTGATTCTGAATCATTTTGATCCGTAAAATCAAAAATATCATTAAGTAACTGTTCTATTTCTTCTTTTTCCCAAGCGTAACTTCTTTGATATATAGGAACAATATATTCTGTACCCGTAAAAATGTTTAATAAATTTAATTCCTTAGGTTGTTCCATTATTCTACTCCCATTATTTTTTTCATCATATTTACAGATTTGTCATTATACTTAATATTGTTTGGATCTACTTTATCCAAAATGATAGAATCAAACTCTTCTGGAGACTGCATCTCTGATATTAAATTAAATAGCTTCTTTCCTTTGTTGATTCTGTCATGTTCCCCTAGCGCATATTTTTTAATTGTCTCTGGATAAACAGAATGCATAACAAGTCTTAAAGAATAACACCATTTATATAATTTCTTAATTCTATAATCTGTTAATACTTCAAAATTAAATTTATCAACAAAAAAAGTAACTATATTAAGAAATAAATTTCGTATATATATGTTACCAGCCCCATGGTCCGGAGTAGGCATATCAGAATTATGGAAATATCTTTTCTCAACTTCTCTCTGTAGGTCGTAATAATATAATGAAAATAAGAAAAAACGTTTTCCTGCGATTATAGGTTGCGTTAATTGAAATTGATCAAGTTTTTTATTGCTTGTTAATTCATACATTCCTTCTTCATTAAAGTGCTCAATGTATAAGTTTGCAGCTTTGTGATAAATGGAAAAATGATAATTATTGTTCTGTTTTAATCCTTTAAATGTTTTAATTTTTTTAGATGAATAATATAAGCCTGATTTACCTTTATACCAACAAACCATTGGATATAGGTTTGAGTAAAAAAATGCCGCTAATTTCTTTTGGTCTGTATTTTCCCAACTATTAATTATTGATACTTTTTCTGTTTCATTTTCTTCACTCATCTCTCTTAAATGATAAGATTTTAGTAAATCCTGAGGAGCTAATTCTTTACCACGAGAATTTTGTGAATCGAAAAATTGAAAAGCTTCTTGTTCTGTATTTGTTTCGATTTTTACAACAGTACAATTATCAAGAATATATGTCAGAAATCGCTCAACCTTTTCTCCAGGAACTTCTTCTAATTTTGAATTTAATATCTCATAATTATCAACAATTGAATTTACCGATAAAACCTTAAAAGCCTTTTCATCTAATAATTTTGATAGGTTAGAATATTCAGCTTTCGGTAATTTTTTTGAGAAGCAATACATCAAAATTGATAAAGTAGTAGCTCTTTGTTGACCATCCACTATATTAAATTTTGTTGTTGGTGTATTTTCATTTTCCCAAATTTTTGTTTCTGGATGTAATACAGCTGTCCCAATTCGATATTCTGGAATTGCATCTTTAAAGGCTCCATATAAATCATTAAATAAAGTTAATGCTGAATCTGTACTCCATTTATATGGTCTTTGATATGGGGGTATTGTCAATGCAAGGCCTAGAAACTCTCTTACTTTGATGATTTTTGGTGGTTCATTTGACATAATTTTAATCCTTTAACATCTATAAGAAGTTTCCTTTAGATAGCTGTTTTATTCACTTCCAAGGATTTCAATGATGCTCATGTAATCCTCTTATTATACCACAGTTTTTCAGAATTTGATGATGAAATATTCAAAATCTCAAATCCCCTTTCCGCACTTCCGGCAGACGTAATGCAAATCACCCTCTACCCTCACCTGCTCGCCTTCCAGTTGGAACAGATTTTTCAGCTTCCGAATCTTGCTTTCCGCCTTAATACATTTGTCGATGTAAATCACATATTCATCTTTCACGGTGTCATACACAATCCTGCCGCGTGGAAAATCGTAGTACTCGCCCTTATATTTTGGAAACGTTGTTTCAAATAGTTTATCGTGTCCAAGGAAGTCCGTTTTCATATCTCCGTAGTTCTCTGCTTCTTCAAGCGGAACTGTGTGGATGAGAAAGCCGTTCGGAGTAAATGTTTTGTCATTGATAAAAAAGAATAGTCCTACCATTCCAATCCTCTGTTTTGTGTTTAAACTAATATCACATTTATCCTATCAATTCACGATTGTCTGCA
>JABUUX010000398.1 GCA_021442965.1 Treponema sp. | reverse complement strand
CTCCGCCTTTTGGTTTTACAAGTTTAAGAAAGAATGTAAAGGAGCCAATACCTGTAGAAGATACATAATTTAAAGCAGAGCAGTTAAAAATAAGGTTAACATAACCGGCTTCAACAATTTTAGTTATTTTTTTCTGAAAGAAATTTGAATTGTATGTATCGATATAGCCGTTCAGGTAAATAAAAACCCCTTTAGGAACGTTGTCATTTTTATCGAGAGAAATTTTCAGGCTGTCGTCTTTTTCATCGTCAAAGCCAGGAATAAGGCTATTGCTATTAATCATCTTTTTTCACCTTTTTACACAATTACATCAATTATAAAACATAAACAAGAGCTCTGTCAAACAAGAGAATACGTTACGCATTCTTACTATCGGAAGTTTTCCTTACTTTCTGAAGTATTAGTAGTGTTATAAATCCTAATATACTAAATATTATCATTATAAAACAAAAAACCTGACCGGTAGAGATATTTAAAAGCGATGTATTTTTGTAAATCGGAGCTGCGGAATCTTTGGCAATCCTGTAGCCTATGTCGGCATCAGGTTCGCGGAAATATTCTATTACAAAGCGGAATAATCCGTAGCCAAAAGTATACAGACAGCCCTGCTGCCCCTGTACTTTTTTATGCTTTCTGGTAAACCAAAGTATAAGGCCCAGGATAATTCCTTCAAAAAGGGCTTCGTAAAGCGGACTTGGGTGACGAGGAAGGTTTACTCTGGAAATACCTTCTATATTCATTCCTATTTCCTGGCAGAATTCCTGAACCCATGGAAGGCTTGTAGAAAATTTTTCGGCTCCCGGAAAAACTATTCCCCACGGCATTGTTGTAATCCGTCCGTAAAGTTCTCCGTTCATAAAGTTTCCTATGCGGCCAAAAGTATAGCCGAACGGAATTGCAACAACCATAGCATCTATCCATTGTGGAGCATTGCGTTTTTTTACAGCACACCAGACAATCATGCCCAAAAGGCCACCAATGAATCCGCCGTGGTAAGACATTCCGGCAAGTCCTGTAAAATGCATTTGTGAATCAAAAGGCCAGAAAATAAGCCATGGTTTTTTAAGATAGATACCGGAAGTATCGTAAACCAGTGTTGAAAGAACACGGGCTCCAATCAGAAGAAAGATAATCCCTGTAGCTATAAAGCTAAAAAGGTCATCTTCCTTGCATTTATAATTTTCTGCATCCAAAAGACCTTCTTTTGCCTGTTTGTTCAAAAAATAATAAGCTGTGGCAAAAGCAAAAACGTACATAAGTCCGTACCAGCGCAGAATGCTAAGAAACGGAATATTCGGGAAAATTTGAGGATGTATCCATGACGGAAAATTTAAATATAAAAACATTAGAGTTGGAATCCTTGGCTTGCAGCCTTTATGAGTTTTGATTTAAGAAGATTGTTTTCTTTTTTAAGCTGGGTTAATTCGTAGTTCTGGGTTTTAATCATTTCTGCCATTTCGCCCATAGAAAGATTTCCACCGGAAACTAAATCGTCAATACCTGACAGTTTGTAGCTGAAGTCCGCATCTGCTTCTTCTTCTGCAGCCTGAAAGTTGTCATTAAAGCTGTCTGGTGTAAAGTCAGAGTCAAATTTGTGCATAGGTGTTGAAATAACTTTATCGCTGATACGGTAAATAGCCTGGCCCAGTACAGATTGCGGTTTGTAAACTACAATAGGAAGTTGTGAAGAAAGAGCTTTGTCCTGAAGCATATCCCGGAACATAACACCAAGGTATTCAATATCCAAGCCCAGATACTGATTGCAGGAAGTTTTAATGCGAACAGCTTTTTCTGAATCTTTTGGATCTTCTATCATGTTTACAATAAGACGGGGGCGGAACTGCTGCATGCGGTTTACAAAAATTTGAGTATTCTGAGGATCCACCTGTCCAAGCTGCTGTACCAGTTGAGGAATGTAAAGTTTTTGCATAGATTGGGAGTCTTTTTTCAGATTATCCAAATACTGGCGTCCGGGTGTTCCGCGTTTAAATGTGGAGTAAAGGAGTCTGAATACTGCATTTTTTAAAAAAAGATATCCGTTAAGTGTGGCTGTTACTGCAGGGGCGGTTACAATTATACCCTGAGGAGAAAGCAGGAACATATCCAGAATAAACTGATGTGTTCCTGCCCCTAAATCCAGAATAACATAATCTGCGTCTATGCTGTTCAAATTTCTTATAAGTTTAACTTTCTGTGCATGTTTTAGTGAGGTTAAGTCAGGAATCTGGCTGTCTCCGGCAATAAAACTAACATTGCGGTAATCGGTAGGATATACAATATCTTTAAAATCTGATTTTTCTGTAAACCAGGTTCCAAGGCTTGCGTTGCCCGGGTGCTGTCCAATAACAAGGTGAAGATTTGAGGCTCCAAGGTCCAGGTCTACAAGAACAACTTTCTTGCCCGACTGTCCCAGGGCAATGGCCAGATTTGCAGAAAGAAGGCTTTTTCCAACTCCGCCTTTTCCACTGGCAATAGGGATAATTTGACTCATAAATAGTATTTTATCACAGAAAAGGTAAAATAAAAATGCTTCATATTAAATCACGTTAATTCTGGCAAAAAATCCTGTAAATCATGTGAAAATCTAACCAAAATAAAAAAGCTCAAAAAATTACGCTTGGAGATTTTGATGTTTTATAAAAATCATATTCTGTGGTAAAATAGGTCATTATGAATAAAACATTTCGTTCTTTGTTTTTCCCGGTTGTATTTTTATTTTGTACAACACAATGCTTTGCGCAGTCATCCGTAAAAGATAATAAAGCTTCAGGTTTCCAGTATATGAAAAAACTGAATCAGGTTTTTGATTATGTGGAAATGAATTACGTTGATGAGCTTGACCCAAGAATTCTATACGAAGGTGCCATCAAAGGAATGCTTGATGCTATAGGTGACCCATATACAGTTTATCTTGATCCTGATTATATGAGGGATTTGAACGATACTACCGAAGGTTCCTTTGGCGGAGTAGGGCTTTCCATTTCAAAAGCAGTGGAATCTACTCCGGAAAAACCCGCCTATGTTGAAGTAGCTTCTCCAATAGAAGATACTCCGGGTGCAAGGGCTGGCATTCAGGCGGGAGACCTTATTACAGCCATTAACGGCATGCCTACTCCGGATATGACAATGAATGAAGTACTTGCCGTATTAAGAGGAAAAATAGGAGAACCTGTTACAATTTCTGTTCGCCGTGGTGCAAACATGAATTTTGATGTAACACTGATTCGTGCTCTAATTGAAGTGCCTACGGTAAAATACGGCATGATTGGTAAAACAGGATATGTCCGCCTTATTCAGTTTACTCCGGAAACCCCGCATAGAGTTCAGGAAGCTCTGGAATCTTTTGAAAGCGCTGGGTTTACAAATTTAATAATCGACCTTAGAGATAATCCCGGCGGATTGATAACAAGTGTTGTAGAAATTGCAGATAAGTTTATTGATAACGGTCCGATTGTTTCTACAAAGAGCCGTCTGGTTTTTGAAAATCAGGTATTCAATGCTACAAAATCAAAATCCATTTCATTTGTAAAGAATAAGCCGATTGTTGTGCTTATAAATAAAGGTTCTGCTTCGGCTTCAGAAATTCTTTCGGGAGCACTTAAAGATAATCATCTGGCACTTTTGGTTGGGGATAGAACATACGGAAAGGGATCAGTTCAGCAGGTTATTCCGCTAAGTGATGTAGACGGAATGAAAATTACAATGGCACGTTATTACACTCCAAGCGATACAAATATTGATAAGATTGGTATTCCGCCTGATGTAGAAGTTCTGTTCCCGGAACTTACAGCAGAAGCCGAAGAAGCATACGTAAAAATGGTAAAGGATGATGTGATTGGCAGTTATATTGCAAAACATCCTTCCATGACAGAAACAGATATTTCAAATTATGCTAAGGAACTGATTCAGACATATCCTATTGAAGAACGCCTTATGCGCCGTCTTATTCGCATTCAGGTGAATAAGACAAAGCCTGCCGCTCTTTATGATATGGATTATGATATTCAGCTGGTAAAAGCTTTGGAAATAGTTAATTCAAAGACTTATGCTTCAGTTTTGAAAAATGCAAAAACTTTGAAGGAACTTCAGGAAGAAGTAAAACAGACTGAAGAAAAAAAATGAGACAGTTTATAAGTGATTCTTTTCCTGATAAAAAAGGACTTTTGGTTCTGACAGGAAAAAATTACCGGTATTTCAGACAGGTACTCAGAATCAGGCAGGGAGACATGGTTAGTGTACGTCTTCCTGACGGTAAACTTTTAAATATGACTGCGACCTGTACTGATGATTCTGCAAGAAGTGTAACGCTTCAAGTTTGTGCAGAATCAGGATTTGAAGGATCCGAAATTACAAGAGGTGTTAAAGCTTCTGAAATTGACGGGGTACACGGAACCGAGTACTGGCTTTTTCAATTTTTGCCCAAGCTGCAAAAATTTGAACAGATTGTAAAGCAGGCGGCAGAGTGCGGAGTAAGCAGGATAATTCCTGTTACTGGAGACTATACAGAAGCAGGCTCTGTGAATGCCATAAGCAGTTCTTCTAAATTAGAAAGACTTAGTAAGATTGTAAAGGAAGCAAGACAGCAGAGCGGGTCTCCTGTTGATACAAAAATCTGCGAGCCAGTAAAGTTAGAAGAAGCTCTGAGGATGTGGAAAGAATTTTCAAATGGAAAGGAATCCTCAGCTTTTGTACTTTATGAGCGGAATGAAAAAACTGCAACAATTACAGAAAGCTTGCAGGGAAGAAAAATAGAAGTGGCTGCTATTGCCTGCGGTTGTGAAGGCGGAATCAGTCCTGAAGAAATAGAACAGATGACACAGGAAAATCTTTTTATTCCTGTTCATTTTGAGGGAAATATTCTTCGTTGTGAAACTGCTGCCTTATACGGTATGGCGGCTCTTCAGGTTATAACGAACAGAGGGTAGGGAAATGATAGAACGAATTTCATTATGCGGGGTTCCGGTAGATATTCTAAAGCCGGAAAATCTGGAACAGGATATTCTGGAGATTCTTATAAAACCGGGAACAAAACAAATAATGTTTCTTTCTGTATGGAATCTTTTGAAAGCCAGAAGCAATTCTGAATATATGGAATGTTTAAAGAATGCTGATTTAATTATTCCTGTTTCAAAAAGCATAATTAAAGGTGCTAAGTTTTTGAAAAAGAATGTTCCTGTCAGATATAATCCCTTTGATGCTGTAATTTCAATTCTTTCGGTTTTGGAATCTCATTATAAATCGGTGTATTTGTTGGGTTCTGCAAAAAAAACTTTGCTTAAGGCAGAAAGCAATCTTCATGATACCTATCCGAATCTTCATATTGTGGGGCGATGTGTAGGATATTTTTCAAAGAATGCAGAGCGGGATGTTGTTCAGGCAATTTATAAATCACAGGCTTCTTTGGTTCTGGTGAGTGAAGGCATAAAAGAAAAGGATTTATGGGCATATCGCAGAAGGAACAGTTTTTCTTCAAGTATTTTTCTTTATTTCCGTGACGCTTTTGGTATTTTTTCAGACCGCATAAGACGTGTAGATCCTAAAACTTTTGAAAAAGGACATGAAGTTTTTGTAGAAATTGCGCATAACCCGTTTAAGGTATTTCTGGTGTTTCCATACATGTGGTACAATCTGGTACTGTTCTGGTACAAAATAAGAAAGAAGTAATTAAACTAAAGTATTAAATTTTTTTGCTGATAAAACCCAGTTTTGCAATTCCTGCTTACTGTGTTAAAATGTAATTATGATATTGACAAAAAGTTCTGACAGCGTAAACTTGCTCGATTGCTCGATTGCTCGATTGCTCGATTGCTCGATTG
>JABUUX010000252.1 GCA_021442965.1 Treponema sp. | reverse complement strand
AAAGACTGATGTTCATGCTGACCGTGTATATCCAAAAGGAATGACGAAAACTGAGAAAGATCAGTTCTTGTTACAGGAATTGACCCGATAAATGCTCCACTTTTCCCATTATCCCTAATAAAACGCCTTAAAATCAATCTGTCATTTTCCGGTTCAATACCATGTAAAGAAAGCCACTGTGCTGCATTTTGAGGCTCTTCACCTTCTTCAGGAAGTCTGGAATCCATATCAGAAAGTCCCGGAAGATAAAAAGTTCCCGTAACCGTAGCTTCATGCGAGCCAGAACGAATTTGGGTAACTTCAGCTTTTCCTCCAAGCAGAAAAGATATAGCTCCTATAAGAATAGATTTTCCGGCTCCCGTTTCCCCCGAAAGAACAGTAAAACCATTTTTAAATTCTAGATAATTCTGGCTGATGAGGGCAAAATCTTTTACTGATAAATCTTCAAGCATTAGGACCTCCTGACCAGTTACGTTTGGACAATAAAGCTTTATAAAAATTTTCACTTGTACAATATACAAGTTTTGCTGTATCAGGATTACGCCTGATTTTTACTAAATCTCCAGCTTTTAGATCTGCAATTTTCTGTCCGTCTGCAGTCAATACAATTTCTTTTGTACGACCTTCTCTTACCAGTACTTGAATTTCACCTTCCGGATTAAGAACAATTGGACGGGCAGAAAGAGAAAATGCATTTTTGGGAGTAAACAGAAGGGCATCTAAATCTGGATCGATAATCGGTCCACCTGCAGAGGAGGAATATCCTGTAGAACCTGTAGGAGTACTGATAATCACACCATCAGACTTAAGCTGTGTCAATTTCTGATTATTATATGAAACGACCAAAGAAATGGTCTTTACAGCTTCCTTTGCTGAAATGACGATATCATTCAAACCTGTACAAGTGTAAAGAATTTCCTTATCACGTAATACCTCAGCAGAAACCAGACTTCTTTTTGCAACAGGTGCCTTACCTTTCAAAAATTCTGTAAGACATTTTTTCCAGGATTCAGGCTGTACACCTGCAATAAACCCAAATTCCCCAAGGTTTACCGGGAAAACAGGAATATCATATTTTGAAGCACATCGAGCCGCAAAAAGAACAGTTCCGTCTCCTCCAAGAGTAATTACAAAATCCGAACCTTTTAGAGGATTCTTTTTAGAAAAACCGTTAAAATGAAACTGTGAACAGTCAACGCCTTTTTTTTCAAGCCAGGCCGAAATATCCGCTGCCAGAGAAGTTGATTTTTCTTTTTCCGTATTAACAACTATAAAACAT
Organism: Treponema sp.; assembly: GCA_021442965.1. The sequence goes on along the minus strand of JABUUX010000252.1, from coordinate 4,544 downwards.
TTTTTCATTTGTATTATGGTAATGTACCCAGTACTTTTGCAATTTTTGCACTTTCAGAGTGAGTAAGACGCGGATACAAAGGGAAATGAGCAGTCCTGAGCAAAAGCGATTTAGCCTTTATACAGGACTCAGAAAATTCATCTGTATAAAGATCTATAACAGTTCCTTCAAAAGCCTGTTTCACTTCAATATCCTTCTTTGCAGAATATTGCTTTACATCCTTAAACGATGAATTCAGAACCAAAGGGAAACAACTCATAGTTGCCCCATCTTCCATATCTCGAATAAGAACCTTGTTCTTTCCCATCATACAGGAATGATGATACAAATTAAAGATTTCTTTTCTTGATGTCTCATTGCGATTGAACTCTTTAAGCTGAACCCAAGCCAAAGCCGCATTGATATCAGGAAGAAGATCTGTTACAGGTGCTTTTTCACAGAAATTTTTAAGCACAATCCAATCCCGGCGTGCCGGAGCCATAAGTACCGCCCCACCTCCGGCTGTAATAACATCTCTTTCTTCAAGTCCCATTATTGTAAATATACCGAATAATCCGGCTTTCTTACGAGGAAGTTCATTTCCGTTTTCATCAGTTTGAGCAAGTGAACTTCCTGCACTCATTGAAATATCTTCTATAACAGGAACACCAATTTTACAAATTTCTTCAATTTCCGGAAGAATTCCTTCACATTCGTGAAGAAGGATAATCTTTGCACCGTTATTTACTGCATTTTGACATGCTTCTGCTGTAATCTGACCGTCTTCTTCATTAACGTCCAAAACAACAGGAATCATCTTCATATCTACCAAAGACTGATACTGCCAGGCTGGTGCCAATGCTGATATAACAACCTTAGTTTCAGGTTCACATTGAAGAGCTAATAATGCATATTTCAAGGCTATAGAAGGACTTCTAAAAGCCACAGAGCCATCACATTTAAAAAACTCTTTTACCAAAGAAGTCAACCTGGAATTTAATTCTCCAGGACCAATTTTTTCATCTACCATGCATGTAAGCACAGCGTCCATTTCTTTTCTGCGGATTGTAGTACTGTATGTCTGAATCATTTGAAAATATCCTACTGGAAATCGATAATTTTCTGAAGTTCTTTTCCTTCAAACAGTTTTCTGATATTAAGCATAATCAAATAACCGTTTTCCTGACGGATTACCCCTTCAATATATTCGGTTCCAATTCCACTCACCATCTGTGGAGGTTCACGAACATCTTCACCTTTGATAGAAACTACGCGGGCTATTTTATCTATAATGATACCAATCTTATTGTTTTCAATATTGAGAATAATGAATCCTGCATCCTGAAGGTCATCTTCAGTCATTTCTGTTCTCTGGATTCTAAACCTCTTATGAAGGTCTATAATCGGGATAATCTCACCTCGAAGATTGATAATTCCTTCTACATAGTAAGGGGCATTAGGAATTGTACGAACATCCTGGATTTTAACAATTTCCTTAACATCCATGATGTTTACACCATAATACTCTTCGCCCAACCTGAAAGTAACAAGCTGAATCTGAACATCATCTGCCATATCAATACCTCGTATAAATCAATTATCTCTAATTTTACTTCTAAAATTCAAAAAATGCAACGTAAACTCTAAATTAAGCTGCAGTAAACAAGGAAATTACGTCTACTCTCTTTACCCCTCCTTTTTTTAATAATGAAGCACAGCCTTCAGCCGTACTGCCAGTCGTTAAAATGTCATCAATAAGGCAGCAGTGTTCCGGCATTTTGCCACCACACTTTCTTAACTGCCTTATTAATGACCGGGACTCAATTAAATCATATGCTTTCCCAATAGATTCCAGGCGACCACTTCTGTCAAGTTTCTTTTGTTCACCAGTAGATTTTCTTTCCAGTAAACGAAGAACCTTGTATTTATACTTGAATTCCAAAAAAGTGCATAGTTCCTCAATCTGGTCCCATCCCAACCGTTTAATCTTTCCTTTCCTAGGAGGAACCGGTACCACAAATTTAATTCCAAGCAATTTTAATGCACAGTGAACTTTCTCTGCAAAAAAAACAGAAACAGTCCTCATTCCTAAAATCTTCCAGCTGAACAGAAGTTCTTTATTCCAAAGACTATACTGAAATAATGGAACGACTAAAGCAGTACTTTTAAACACAGGATTCGAACGACATTCCATACATAGTTTATCTTCAGAAATTAATGGTTTCCCACATATCTCACATCGTCTGAGTCCAAGTACAACAGGAACATCATAATACATTGCATTACAAGCCTTACACACAGGCACAACACCTGTATTTCTGCCACAAACAATACACTCCGTCCCGCCTTTTAAGTACATAAAAAAAACTCTGAATAAATCGGTAAATATCTGTTTCACTCTAAAGAAACGGTAAGTCATACAATTAATATAGACTCATTTTTTCAAAACTACGCAAAATGTTGAATAAAAAATTTACTTTTGAGGCATTTTATTTTTTTTGCAGTTTAAAATTATTTTTTCAGAAAAATCCAGTCACCGGGAATCATTCTTAAATGAAATACAGATTCTTTATCTTCCTTTTTCATAAACGGTGGATATTTATTCTGTATATATAAAGCCTTTATTTCCTGAGGCTGCCATTTTGAAGGTTTATCTGTATCAGAAATTACCTTTAGAGACTGAACTTCTCCTTTAACACGAATATTAAAATCTACAGGAGAGCATCCATCATTCGTATAGCAGTAAAAACCAAAACTTCCATTTTTGTATGCAAAAAGCGAAACACCTGAAGTCCCGTCAATTACAATTTCATCTTGAAATTCACTCCTAATCTGGGTAAGAACTGAATCAGGTAAATCACGAATACGGCTTGGCATATCCGGAAAATTTATTACTTCAAAACAACCTTTCCCATAGGTATCATACATTACAATTCCTTCGTGATATTCACCATGTCCGGCATTCAAGTTAGTCCATGTAGCATTGTTCCGATGTTCCAAAAGCGGAAAACTTATAGGATATGAAGATTTAACATAATTTCTGCCATAAAGTCCTGAAACTGTAACTTGAAATTCATCAGCCTCAAGTCGGCGGTCAGAATATGAAATTGATGTAAATTTATTGATTTCAGGGTATTTTTTCAGAGCTCCTTTCATAAACCCTGAAGAAACGATTACCTTTCGTCCCAAAAGAAGCATTTTTTCAATTTTTTGAACAATCTCAAAATCATATAGGGAAGATTCAGTTAGAAATAGCGGAAGATTTTCTGGCAGTTTTTCTATATCAAGTTCCGAAATCGGTTCAAATGGAATTCCAATCATTCCAAGGAAATCTTCCAAATGATCTTCCCCCTGAGAATTAAACGGAATATAAACAGGAACACCCCAAGGTTCCCCACACTCACTCATCAATCTGTCAATTTTTTCCATTTGAAATCCCAAAGGAGTAAGTCGTTTATTTCCTGCAAGGGATGGCCAGCAGAACATCATTATCTCTTTAGCCTTTGAAAACGCAGTCAGATAAGCCTGTTCAAGATATGTGTCCACGCGGTCACACTCAAAAGGATCAAACCATCCCCCTCCATTTTTTTCGGGAAGCACATTTTCCATATATCGTACAAGCGAATAGCTTAAATAGCGGGGAAGATGCTGATCCTGCTGGCTTCCATGACGGGTTTCTGTTCCTGTATAAATACCATCAAACATAAAACGCTGGTCTTTTGGATTATATCCTGTTTCATGGTAACTTTCCCGCCAATTTGGATATTTTATAATTACTCTGCACTTAGGATTTACCGCTTTTGCCGGTTTCAAAATAAGATTTTCGGAAACTTCCTTCATTTTTTTCAATCGGAATTCACTCCAGCTTAAGTTTCCTTTTTCTTTCTGACAGTCTTCGCACATGCACTGTGTAAAGAAAAAATCATCAATAATGAATTCATCAAACAAGGAGGCTGTATATTCTGAAATTTCTTTAAGTCTTTTACGCATAGGTTCATTACAGTAACAAAAAGTATTAAAGAGCCTCTGACGTTTTTTATCCTCATCAGATAAATCAGGAGTAACGGTAGTTATGCCACCGGAAACTTCAATACCATTTTCTTCAAGAACACGCTTTATCATTAAAATTTGTTCTTTCCGACAAAATACGTCACGATAAGTTTCCAAATACACTTTATCTAAAGGTGCATACTTTTTGAAAAAATCAAGATCAATTTTAAGTTCTTCTTCTGTGATGTGGTCTGCCCAGCCGGCAACAAGGTAAGTTACTGATTTGAAATTCTTATAATTCATAATTTAATTATTTGAGCGGAATTTTTAATTGTCAAGAAACTGAAATAAGATTTTTACAATAGTTATAAAAGAATCTTCTTTTGTTATATTTTACAAAATGATTTGACAAGATATGACAATAAAAAAAATAAAAAAATAATTAAAAATAACATTTGAACGCTTGACACTTTTTTATCGTTTTTATAATATATTGTCATATTCGCGCTACGCGATGGGCTATTAGCTCAGGTGGTAGAGCACCGCCCTTTTAAGGCGGCTGTCGATGGTTCGAG